>NZ_JARXAB010000108.1 GCF_029866045.1 Ramlibacter sp.
ACCGGCCTTAGACGCCAGGTAGAGCGCAGCGCCAGCCATGTCGGCCTCGTTGGTCAGGCGCCCCAGCGGGATTTTGGCGGTCAAGGATTCGAGGCCCTTGCGCTCGATGGTGCCCTTGAGCATCTTGCTCGGAAACTGCCCGGGCGCAATCACATTGGCCACCACATGGCGACGCGCCAATTGAGAGGCCAGGTGCTTGGTCAGGTGGTGCAGGGCCGCCTTGCTCGAGGTGTAGGCATAGGTCTCGTGCGCCGGCAGGTACAGGGCGTTGATCGAACCCACATTGATGATGCGCGCCGGGTCCTCGGCGGTACCGGCAGCCTCGAGCCCGGGCATGAGGTCGCGGATCAGGAAGAAGGTGCCACGGACGTTGAGGTCGTAGACCTTGTCCCAGCCGGACTCGGGGTACTCGGCCAGCGGCGCAGCCCACAGCGCGCCGGCGTTGTTGATCAACACGTCGAGCTTGGGCACCCGGGCGAGGAAGTCAGTGGTAAAGCGCTTGCGGTCCTCGTCGGAAGCAATGTCACACGCCAGCGGGGTGCACTCGCCAAAAGGCGCCAGCTCGGCGGCCAGCGCCTCACAGGCCGCCAGGTCGCGCGAGCAGATGTAAACCTTGGCACCGCACTTGACGAAGGCGGTGGTGATGGCGGCGCCAATGCCCTTGGCACCGCCGGTGATGAGGACGGTCTTGCCAGCGACACCGAAAAGCTCGTTGAGAAAGTCCATGGGGTGATTCCTTTGAATAAAACATTATGCATGGTTGGGTCGAATGACCCCTAGGCCTTCAACCCAGAGCCCGGCCCAAAAAGCCCAGCACCGCCTCGCCGAAGGCGTCATTGGCGTCGCCCGCGATCATGTGCCCGGCCTCCGCAATCAGGACGTACTCGGACTGCGGCACCATCTCCAGGAAATCGCGCGCGCCGGCCTCGCTTAAAACGTCGGAACGGCCACCGCGCACCAGCAGCGTGGGCAGTGTCAGGCGCCGTGCGGCGGCGGACATTCGCGCATAGCGGTTCGGATACTCGCGCACCCGGCTATCGAGCATGCGTGCGTCCCAGTGCCAGTGCAGCCGCCCGTCAGCGCCCCGCCGCACCACCTTGGCCAGGCCATCGACGCGGGATGGACGCGGCCCGCCGCGGTGGCTGGCGATGGCGTCAGCCACCTCCTCCAGCGAGGCAAAGCCGTCGACATGGGCCTCCATGAAGGCCTTGTTGCGCAGGTAGCCCTCTTCCTGGGTCTGGGGCGCGTAGTCGACCAGAACCAGGCCGGCCGCCTTGATCAGGCCCTCCCCCACGGCGAGCAAAAAGACCTCGGCCGAAAGCGATGCACCCACCAGCACCGGCTGACGCCCGGCCAGTGCGGGCACCGACAGCAGGGCGCACAGGCCACGGACCTGAGCGTCCATTCCGTACTCGCCGTCTTCGGCCCAGTCGGAGTCTCCATGGCCGGGGCAGTCGACTGCCACAGCGTAATACCCAGCGTCACCCAGTCGACGGCCGGTGTCACGCCAGGCGTGGCGGGTCTGACCGCCGCCGTGCCCGAGCAGCACCAGCGGTGCAGCCGGGTCGCCCCAGCTGTCGGCCGCAATGCGAAGGCCAGCATCGGTCGCCCACAGATGCATGGGATCGGGCGTTCCCGGCAGGCGCTGGCCTGCGTTCACGAACCGCCCTCGCCGACCCAGGTGACCACCTCGCCCAGCGGCGCCCGCACGGTGCGAAAGGCGTTGGCCGGGTGGGCCGTGTCTGCAAAGCCGATCGAGATGCCGCAGACAATGTGCCGGTCTGCTGGCAGCGGCAGGTGCGCACGCAGGATGTCGGGCCACGAGGCCACCGCGGCCTGGGCGATGGTGCCCAGACCCAGCGCGGTGGCAGCGAGCATGAAGTTGGCGACCCAGGCGCCGCAGTCCATCACCCCGTAGGTCCCCAGGGCCTGCGGGCTGGTGACCACCGCCAGATGCGGCGCGCCAAAGAGGCGAAAGTTCTCCAGCCCCTGGGCGGCAGACGCCTCCCGGTCTCCCTTGGCCACCCCCACCGCCTCGTAAAGGGCCCAGCCGCATTCGCGGCGGCGGTCGCGGTAGACCCCGGTGTACTCGCGCGGCCGATCCAGCTCGGAGGCGGCTGGGGCTCCGGTGCGGGCACGCTCGATCAGCGCCGCGCGCAGCCGCCCCAGCGGCTCGCCGCTGGCGATGTGAACATGCCAGGGCTGCGCGTTGCACCAGGAGGCGCTGCGGCCGGCGGCGGCGAGGGCCCGCTCGAGCAGGTCCCGTGGCACCGGATCCGGCAGGAAGGCGCGGCAGCTGTGGCGCCGCGCCAGCAGCTGGTCCAGGCTCGCAAGTTCGTCCATCAGGTGCCGTCCATCAGATATCGCCCATGAGGCGGCGTCCCTCAGATCACGCCCTGGGCGCGCAGGGCAGCGATCTCGGCCTCGGGAAGCTGGAGCAACCCACCGTAAATGTCGGCGTTGGCTGCGCCCAGGTCTTGCGCGGGCACATCAAACTGAGCGTGGGCGTCGGAGAAGCGGATGGGGTTGCCAATGCCGCTGGTACGCAGGTCACCAATCAGCGGGTGCTCGAGTACGGTCACTGCGCCGCGCGCGATCAGCTGCGGGTCGGACAGCACTTCGGCAGGCGCCCGCACCCGGGTCGCAGGTACCTTGCGCTTTTCAAGCAGCTCGGTCACCACCTCGGCGGTGGTGCGCTCGCGGGTCCAGGCCTCGATGTAGCCGTTGAAGGCGGAGGCATGCGCCATGCGCGGGCCGCGGCTGGCAAAGCGCGGGTCGTCCAGCAACTCGGGCTTGCCCATGGCCTCGAGCAAGGGCCGAATCCACTCCGGCCGGAAGGCCACGATGGCCACATGACCATCCGTGCAAGGGTAGACCCCAAAGGGCACCAGCCGGTCGTGCGAATTGCCCGACCGGCGCGGCACGCCGGCCTGGGCGAAGAGGTCGAAATGCTCCTCGGCCAGCAGTGAAGCCATGCAATCGAGCATGGACACCTCCACATGCTGGCCACGGCCAGTCCGCCCACGCTGGATGAGGGCCGCCAAAATGCCATTGACCGCGTACAGGGGCGTCACCAAATCGGCGATGGGAATGCCAATCCGGGTGGGCGGGCCGTCGGCGAATCCGGTCACCTCCATCAAGCCGCAGGCGGCCTGCACCAGGATGTCCATGCCCTTGAGGCCAGGCACCACGCTGGGCTCGCCAAAGGAACTGATGGAACCGTACACGATGCGCGGGTTGACCTCGGCGGTGCGGGCGTAGTCGATGCCGAGGCGGGTGGTGGCTCCCTCGCTCATGTTCTCGAGCACCACATCGCACTCCTGAACGAGCCGGAAGTACAGCTCGCGCCCCTTGGGCGACTTGAGGTCCAGGGTGACGCTCTTCTTGTTACGGCCGCGGTTGACGATGGTCACCGAGATCTCGTCCTCGGCCATCGCGCCACCGAAGTTCAGGCCGCGCCGGCTGACGAAGGGCGGATTGGTGCGGGCGATATCACCGCCACCAGGCGATTCAACGTGAATCACCTCGGCGCCCAGGCCGGCGAGCATGAGGGCGCCGTAGGGACCGGCCAGGGCCACCGTGAGATCGAGGACACGGATGCCTTCTAGCGGGCGCTGAAGTGGGGTGGCGCTGGCGCCAGGGCTTGCGTTCATATCAGGACTTCTCCTCATGGGGTCCGGCGTTGCCGGCGGCGAAACGGGTGACACCTGCGGCCATGGCGGGCGACTCGTGGCGATAACGAAATTGCATCCAGCGCTCCAGGGCCAAGCCGTCGTGCAGCGGCAGCTCCGGCGCGCGACGTGCGGTGTACTTCAGGCTGGCCAGGGCATGCGGGTCGGCCTCTGCGATTTCCTGGGCCAGTTGCATCACGGTGGCCTGCAACTCGGCGCCTGGCACCGCCAGCGCCGCCAGGCCAATGCGCTCGGCCTCGCGGCCGCTCATACGCCGGCCACTCAGAAGATAGTACAGGGCGCGCGGCAGGCCAATGCGCCGTGGCAGGCGCTGGGTGCTGCCACCGCTGGGAAACAGGTTCTTGCGAATGTGCTCGTCGCCCATCATCGCGTCCTCGTCGGCAACGACGATGTCGCAGGACAGAGCCAGCTCCAGCCCACCCGCGACCGCAATGCCGTTGACGCAGGCGATCACCACCTGCCGGGCTGACTCCAGGCCCTGATAGGCAGCCTGCATGCGGTCCTGGTTCTGCAGGTGGGCAGCGGGGTCGTGCAAGGCGTGCTCGGCGATCCACTTGAGGTCGGTGCCGGAGCAAAACGCCCGGCCCTCGCCGCGGATCACGATGACCCGGATGTCATGCCCCGGCGCAGAGCAGTCCTCGACCGCGGCGCGCAGGGCCGTGAGGGTCGGGCCGTCGAGCGCGTTGAGCCGGTGGGGCCGGTCCAGGGTAAGAACCCGCACCCGCGGCGTGCTGTCGTCAATGCGCAATCCGTCGCTCATGGAGTGTGGTCAAGCAGGGGCATGGAGCCGCAGGGTGCAGGGTGGGCGCAATCCGCGCGTGCAATTTTTCACGCAGGAAATGGTCGCGACAGGGCGACCGGCTACGCTGATTATGCATAGTACATTCTGAAGCTTGCCGCGCCCGTGATGTTGAACACTCGCCGCGGGGGCCGCCGCTGTCGCCAAGGGCCACAGAGACAGCGCCCCGTGTTGCAAAATTCTTGGCGCGAAACACACAAAGTAATTTTTTTGACCACCGGAGACACCCCCATGGCCGACGCCCATCAATACGAGACGATTCTTTACCGCGAGGAGGGCCCGGTGGGCATCCTCACGCTCAACCGGCCGCATGACGGCAACAAGTTCAACCGCGTGGCCTGCCAGGAGGTGCGTGACTGCATCGAGTCGATCCGCCGTGAGACCCGCACCCGGGTGCTGGTGATCACCGGTGCCGGCGACAAGTTTTTCTGCATTGGCGGCCACCACGACGGCGACGAAAGCTCCCGCCTGTATCCGGGCGCGCCATCCACGCTGGAGATTTACGAAGCCATCGAGCGCCTGCAAAAGCCGGTGATCGCCTCGGTCAACGGCTTTGCGGTGGGCGGTGGCCATGTGCTGCATGTGGTGTGTGACCTGACCATTGCTAAAGAAAGCGCAATCTTCCGCCAGGTCGGCCCCATGGTGGGGAGCTTCGACGCTGGCTACGGCACCTGGTACCTGGAGGACCTGGTTGGCAAGAAGAAGGCCAAGGAAATCTGGTTCATGAACGAGAAGCTGACCGCCCGGGAGGCGCTGGGCCTGGGGTTGATCAACCGGGTGGTGCCCGACGCCGATCTGGAGCGCGAGACGATGGCGATGGCACTCAAGATCGCAGAGCGCGGCTCCTATGCGCTGGCGGCCTTGAAGGGCGCGTTCAACGCCCGCCATGGCGGCGTGGGCGGCCTGGCCCGGGTCACACACGACCTGATGCTGCCGCACTACTACGCCTCGGAAGAAGCGCACGAGCTGCACGACGCGTTTGCCAACAAGCGGGCGCCTGACACTACGAAGTTCGGTCGGTAAAGGCCGGTCCTTCGGGGGGGGCTTTTTTGGCGTTGCCGGGGAACGCCGAGGGTGCTTGGCGTTAGCGTGGCACGCGCCGGGTGTGCGGATGGAGCTTGACTCTTTGCGGGGTACGCGCCGGGTGTGCGGCAGGGGCCCGGCGGCTTCGATGCAGGGGCCCTTCGGGCTTCCTTGCGGTGCTCGGCCGCCAGGGGCACGCGAGGCAAACTCGCCCCTTCAGGGCTCAAACATGCCTCGCTCTTCGGCCCCCAGCGCCCT
>NZ_JARXAB010000167.1 GCF_029866045.1 Ramlibacter sp.
GGCTCTAGGTGCAGGTCTTGGCATTCCAGGGTGAGGGGCGCAGGGCGGATCATTCGTCGCCCTTCTTCCGACGGGCCGAGCGCGAGCGGGCCGAGCGCCAGCGCCGGGCCAGTTGCAGCCCGCCGCCGCCGCCCGCGCCGACCAGAGCGATACCCGCCAGTTGGCCGGCCCCGTAACCCTGACCGAAGATGTCCAGGCCGAGCAGCACGCTTGCCCAGTAGCCCACCAGCGCACCGCCGACAAAGCCGACGGCATCGGACAGGCCTTCGATCAGCAGCGGGTGCATGGCGGACGCCGGTTCAGCGGTTGTTGCGCTGCATGAACACCAGTTTTTCGAACAGGGTCACGTCCTGCTCGTTCTTCAAGAGCGCCCCGACCAGCGGCGGCACTGCCACCTTGTCGTCTTTGCTATGCAAAGCCTCGAGCGGAATGTCTTCGGCGACTAGCAGCTTGAGCCAGTCGAGCAGTTCGGAGGTGCTGGGCTTTTTCTTCAGGCCGGGCAGGTTGCGCACGTCGTAGAAGGTCTTCATCGCCGCCGACAGCAGTTCTTGCTTGAGCGTCGGGAAGTGCACCTGCACGATCTGACGCATGGTGTCGGCGTCGGGAAACTTGATGTAGTGAAAGAAGCATCGGCGCAGGAAGGCGTCGGGCAGCTCTTTTTCGTTGTTGGAGGTGATGAACACCAGGGGCCGGTTCACCGCCCGCACCGTTTGGCGGGTCTCATAGACATGGAACTCCATGCGATCGAGTTCACGCAGCAGGTCGTTGGGGAACTCGATGTCGGCCTTGTCGATTTCGTCGATCAGCAGGGCCACCGGTTGCTCGGCGGTGAAGGCCTGCCAGAGCACGCCTTTGACGATGTAGTTGTGGATGTCGCGCACCTTCTCGTCGCCCAATTGCGAGTCGCGCAGGCGGGAGACGGCGTCGTACTCATAAAGGCCTTGTTGGGCCTTGGTGGTCGACTTGATATGCCACTGCAACAGCGGCATGCCCAGGGCGGCTGCCACCTCCTCGGCCAGCATGGTCTTGCCGGTGCCCGGCTCGCCTTTGACCAGAAGAGGCCGCTGAAGGGTGATGGCGGCGTTGACCGCGAGCATCAGGTCCTGGGTGGCAACGTAGTTTTGTGAGCCTTGGAACTTCATCGGTGTATTGCTTCGCAGGTGCATCAAGGCCGGGCCATATAATCCCCGGCTGTCTTGGAGCTCATTGTGCGCGCAAAATGATCAGGTACTTCCGCTCTCTCCTCGGCCAGTCTGGCCTGTTTGTCGCTTGTGCGACCGCCCTGGCGGCCACGCTCGCCGCTCCTGCTGCATTCGCCCAATCTGCTGCCCCGGCTGCGGCCACGGGTGCGGCCACCGGTGCCAAGTCGGTCGAGACCAAGGCGGCCATGTGCATTGGCTGCCACGGCATCCCCGGTTACCAGGCCACCTTTCCCGAGATCCACCGCGTGCCCATGATCTCGGGGCAGAACGCCAAGTACATCGTGGCGGCGCTCAACGCCTATAAAAACGGTGACCGCAAGCACCCGACCATGCGCGGCATCGGTGCGGGCATGTCCGAGCAGGACATGGTCGAAGTGGCCGACTGGTATGCCAAGCAAGGCAAGCCCGCGGCGGCCGACAAGCCCTCCCGCGAGCCCAGCCCCCAGGTGGCGGCCCTGCTGCAAAAGGCGGCCTGTACTTCCTGCCACGGCGTCAACTTCTCCAAGGCGACCGACCCCGCTTACCCGAAGCTCGCCGGCCAGCACGCCGACTACCTCTTCGTGGCTCTCAAGTCCTACAAGAACGAGCCGAACAACGTGGTCGGCCGCTCCAACGGCGTGATGGGTGGCATTGCCAAGCAGTTCACCAACGCCGAGCTCAAGGCCCTGGCGCAGTACGTAGGCTCGCTCGAGGGCGAGATGCAGGTCAAGCCGCAAAGTCGCTTCCGCTGATTTCTTTCTCTGGCCGCTTTCGGGTGGCCAGCATGCAAAAGGCCCGCAGACGCGGGCCTTTTGCTTTGGCGCTCCATGTCGCGCACTCTGGCGCGGGGGCTCAGCGCGTGGCGCGGCGCTGCACGCAGTCGATATAGGCCTGGCCATCGGGCGGCCGGCCGGCGCGCTGGCTCTCCCACAGCATCTGGCCCAGGCACTCCATGGCCTCGTGGTGGGCTTCGTGCAGCGAGTCGCGCCGCGCGGTCAGCAGCTCCACCGCCTGCCGGATGCCTTGGGGCTGGTCGATCGAGCATTGCTCGCTGATCGACAGGTGCATCGAGAGGTGCAAAAAGGGGTTGGTGCGGCCGTCCTGCCCGTCATAGACCTTCGCCACCGCGGCCTCGGCGTCGGCCAGGTCGGCCTCGTACTCGGGGTGTTCGGCCAGCCACTGCCCGGCCAGGGTCTCGAGGGCGTCCATCGGGGCTTGGGCCTGTGCTTTGGCCTGGACCCCGCAGAAGAAGCGGCGGACGTCGTCCTGGGAGGGGTTGAACATAGCGGGGGGAGGGTAGCACGCACATCCGCTAATTTATTGTTGACTTAGGGATTACAGATGAGTAGATTGGGATTCATTGCTGGGCTGTCCGCTTGGGTACGGCCGCCCGGGAACACACCATCGGGTCGGTCCCGCCGCGACAGGGACTGAGCAGGAGTGCAGCACATGGAAAAGGCAGGCGGAGCGGGAAGGTTGGATCAGTTCAGGGCTTTCGTTCGAGGATTCGGTGCGGAGAGTAAGGCCGCACCATCAGCGCCCTCGCGAAGCGGAGGGGGGACAGGAGGCGCAGAAGGGACTCAGGGCGGGCGCAAAGCGGTACCGGTCAACGCGGTAGCGCCTCCCGCCCCCAGTGCCCGGACCTATGCCGCCTCTGCGCCCGAGGGGCAGGCCCCATTCACCGCGATAGATGCCCGTCGCGCCAGCGTGGCGCCAAGCGCCTCGGCAGGTGGGCGATCTGCACTCTCCCAGGAAGACCGTCAGGCCTTGCCCGCCAGGCTCGCCGACTCCGCCAGCCGGCTGCTAGGCGCCGGTGGCTCCGCGACTGACGGCAAGACTGCGGCATTCGAGAACCTGCTGGCCGATGGGGCGCGTGACTTAGCGCCTCCCTCCTACAAGGGGCGGCTCGAGAACTATTTGGTTGCGCGTGCCGTGGTCGAAAAGGCGGAGAAGCTCGGGGATTCGGTGGCGCCGTCCATGGTCGATCAGGCCAGGTCCCGCAGGCTCGACGCCCACCGGGAACTGTCTCTCGACAAGGATTTCGAAACGGCGCGCAGCGACCTCGCCACCACCCTGACCGACGCCGTCCTGACCCAGGGGCTGGACCACCGTACAGCGCCAGAGGAAATGGGCAGCCAGCTGGGGTCGATCGCCAAGCACCTCGTGGAGGGGGGGCGGGATGGCGAAGGTCGCCATGGGCAGAGGGCTCTTTCCCAGTGGGTTTCTGGCGTGCTGGGGGATGAGCGGCTGCACCACAACGGGAGCGCGCCCGCCATTCACAGGGTTGTTCCTGCGATGGTCAAGGCGCTGGCCGATGTCATCGTCGCCAGGGATCCGACCCTGTCCCCCGACGCGGCGAAGGCGCAGGCGAAGAAGCTGCTGGCGGAGCACGCTCCGACGGGGTACTCGCCGGCGCAGATGGACAAGATGGCTCCGGCAGACTTCCAGGCTGCGGTCCTTCGCAATTTCACCAGCGGCCAGTTTGACGACGCTTTGAAGGCCGCGCACTAGGCCACACCGCGCCTCGAACCGGGGCATCGGTGTCCCTGAGGGCTGTACGCAGGTGACGACGTACACGCAGGTGACATGGGCCCGCGCGTTGCACCGCTACGATGGGCTGATGAAAACCTTCCAGACCCTCGCGGAACTTCCTCCCCTGGTCGGCCAAGAGGTGGCCGTCACCGACTGGCTCGTCATCACCCAGGATCAGGTCGACCGCTTTGCCGACGCCACGCACGACCACCAGTGGATTCACGTCGACCCCGAGCGCGCCCAGGCCGGGCCCTTCGGCGCGCCCATTGCGCACGGCTTTCTCACGCTCTCGTTGTTGTCGAAATTCTTCGCAATGGCGGTGACCCTGCGCGACGTGCGCATGGGGGTCAACTATGGCCTCAACAAGGTGCGCTTTCCGGCGCCGGTGCCCGTGGGCAGCCGGGTCCGCGCGCGGATGACGTTGATGGCGTGTGACCCGGTCGAGGGTGGTGTGCAGATCACCTGGGGTGTGGTCGTTGAGCGCGAGGGCTCTGACAAGCCAGTCTGCGTGGCGGAGTCGCTGGCGCGCTGCTACGCCTGAGGCCGCAGGGCGACGCAGGACGACTTATGGCCACTCGGTGGCCATATTGGGGCCACGGCGGTTATCAGCCGTTGGTGTCCCCGCCAAATCCGTTTTGCCGCCAGGCCTCGAACACCGTCACCGCGACCGCGTTCGAGAGGTTCAGGCTGCGCTGACCGGCCCGCATCGGCAGACGCAGGCGCTGCGCCGGCGGGAAGGACTCGCGCAGGGCCGGGTCCAGGCCCCGGCTCTCCGAGCCGAACACGAAACAATCACCGGGTTGGAAGGCCGCCTCGTGCACGCCGCGCGTGCCACGGGTGGTGAGCGCGAAGCAGCGCGCCGGGTCGGGCTGCACCGCAGCCAGGAAGGCGTCCCAGTGGGCGTGCCGGCGCACGTCTGCCCACTCGTGGTAGTCGAGCCCGGCACGGCGCATTAGCTTGTCTTCCATCGAAAAGCCCAGAGGCTCGACCAGGTGCAAGGTGCAGCCGGTGTTGGCCGCCAGCCGGATGACGTTGCCGGTGTTGGGCGGAATCTCGGGTTCGACAAGGACGATGTGAAACATGGCTAGGGGCGGTCGGTGCGGGCCAGCACCACCGCGCTCACGCTGGCCGCTCCGGCCCGGCGCAAGGCGCGGGCGGCCTCGTGCAGCGTCGCGCCGCTGGTCATGACGTCATCAACCAGAACGAGGCGTCGTCCCCGGATGGTAGCCGCTAGCCTGGGCGGCACCGCGAAGGCCTGGCGCAGGTTGCCTGCCCGCTCGGACAGCGGCAGCGCGCTCTGCGGCGCGGTCTCGCGCACGCGCTGTAGCAGCCCGGTCGCTAACTGTCGCCGTGGCACCAGCCGCCGCGCCAACTCGAGCGCCTGGTTGTAGCCGCGCTCGGCCAGTCGCCCTGCGGCCAGTGGCAGGGGCAGCACCCGGTCTGCCGCCGCCAATGCTGCCATCAGCGTTGGCTGGGCGCGCATCAGCCCCGCCAGGGGACCGGCCAGCGCGGGCTCGCTGCCGAATTTGAACCGGGTCACCAGCGCGTCCCAGGGGAAGGCATAGGCCAGGGCGCTGAAGCAGGCGTCCAGTGGCGGCGGCCGCAGGAGGCAGGCGCCGCAGACGGGCGCCCGGACCTTGGCAGCCGGCACGTCGGGGGCTGCGCCTTCTCCGCGCGCACCGCGGGCCGCAGGCTGTGCTCTGGCCAGGTGTCGATGCAGGTCCAAAGCGAGGGGCAGGGCACACAGCGCGCAGCGGCTGGCAATGCCGGCTGCCGCATCGCCGTGGTCGGCGACGCAGGCCGGGCACACCGGCCGCGACGGCCAGGCGCGGCAGACCTCGCAGCGGGCGGGAAAGCGAGGCCAAGACATGCGGGTCAATATACTGGCGCGCCTGCTTCCCGCAGGAAGCGTCCCCCGCATTTCGCCCGCCCTGCCTTGACCACCCGCCCACCCACTGTCGACCCCGTAGCCGCCGAGCGTCTCGCCCGGCGCGCGCCCGGGCCCTCTCCCTGGCTGCACGAGGAGGTGGGTCGGCGCATGGCAGAGCGCCTTGAGTGGATCCGCCTGCGTCCCGAGTCCTGGGTCGACTGGCGGCCAGTCTGGGGCGGGCTCGAGGCCCACGCCCTCGTGCGCGCCCGCTATCCCCAGGCCCTCTGCACCGCGGTTGAGCCCGATCCGGCGCAGGCCCTGTACGCTGCCACGCGCCTGCGCAGGCCCTGGTGGCGGCGCTGGTCCGAGGCCCCCGTGTCGGTGGCCGCGGATGCGCCCGATGGCACGGCCCGGATGCTTTGGGCCAATATGGCGCTGCACACGGCTGCCGACCCGCAGGCGCTCATGGCCCGCTGGCACCGCGCCTTGGCCGTCGACGGCTTTCTGATGTTTTCCAGCCTGGGGCCCGACAGCCTGCGGGTGCTGCGTCGGCTTTATGCCGACCTGGGTTGGCCGCCAGCCGGCCCCGAGTTCACCGACATGCACGACTGGGGCGACATGCTGGTTCAGGCCGGCTTTGCCGAGCCAGTGATGGACATGGAGCGGCTCACGCTCACCTGGACCACGCCCGAGGCCATGCTCGAGGAGTTGCGCACCCTGGGCGCTAACCTGCACCCCGGGCGTTTCCCCGCCTGCCGGGGGCGGCTCTGGCGCGAACGACTCCTGGCTACCCTGCGCGAGCGGCTTGCGGGGCAGGATGGCCGCCTGGCCCTGGAGTTCGAAATCGTCTACGGCCATGCCCTGCGCCCGGCGGCGCGTCCTCGGGTTCTGCCCGAAAGCGCGGTGTCCCTGCAGGAGATGCGGCAACTGCTGCGCGGCGAGCGACCCGAGGGCGGTTCGCGATGAAACGTCTAGGGACTGACGTAATGGTCACGAGAAGGAAGGGGTCTCGTGCGGCGAGTCCGGAAGCGCAAGATGCTCACGGTAGAATCGCGTCCTAGTCTTTGTCAGCAACCGACGCACATGTCGATGTTCCGTTTTGCCACCGTTCAGGGTTCTTGCGTTCAGTGGGCCTTGAAGCGAAATTGCTCGGTGACGCCCTCCCAGCTGGGGTGGTTTTATGCGTCCCTGTGTGTTTTGTCGCTGGGCATTGCGGTCGCTTTTTGGTTTCAGGGCGCTACCTTGGTGCTCCCCATCGCTTGGCTTGAGTTGTCGGCGGTCGGGGTGGCCCTTCTGATTTATTCGCGTCATGCCACCGATGGCGAGCGCATTAGCCTTTCGGGCCCCAGCCTGGTTGTCGAACTGGAGAATGCCGGC
This sequence comes from Ramlibacter sp., assembly GCF_029866045.1. Taxonomy (GTDB): domain Bacteria; phylum Pseudomonadota; class Gammaproteobacteria; order Burkholderiales; family Burkholderiaceae_C; genus Ramlibacter. Next base: position 6,961 of record NZ_JARXAB010000167.1, read on the forward strand.
CGCCTTGAGCGCGCCGAGTTTCATCGGGACTGGGTCCGGATCGAGCCGCAGGCCGATCACCGGTCGCTGATAGAGGTGTCCGGCCGGGGCCGGTCGGTGCAGGTGGGCCGCTTCGTGCGTCCTGAGCTGCGTCCGGCACTGGCCCAGGAGATTCGTCAGGCCCTGCGAGAGAGCGCATGAGGCTGGTCCGAAGGGACAGTGGGATTGTCTAAGAGGTAGAACGAAGTGAAAACGATGAAAAGCATTACCCAGAAGGCGGCAGCGCTGCTGGTCGCTGCGGGCGTCTTCTCCGGCGCGCATGCTGTGGAGGATCTGCCGGGCGGTCCGGCCGTTCGCCAGCTCAATCTTCAAACCGCCGCTACCCGGATCGCTGCCGAGCAAAGCTGGCTTCACTGGATGATGCTGATCGCCTGCCTGGTGATCTTCATCGCGGTGTTCGCGGTGATGTTCTATTCCATCTGGAAGCACCGCAAGTCGAAGGGCGCCAAGCCGGCCAGCTTCCACGAGTCGGTCAGCGTCGAGGTGATCTGGACCCTGGTCCCCTTCGTGATTGTGATTCTGATGGCCTTGCCCGCCACCAAGGTCTTGGTGGCCACCAAGGACACGACCAACGCCGACCTCACCATCAAGGCTACTGGGCAACAGTGGAAGTGGGGCTACGACTACCTCAATGGCGAGGGCGCCGGCATTTCCTTCCTCTCGGCCCTGGACGCCTCGCACCGCGAAATGTCCAACTCGGGCAAGACGCAGGGCGCCAGTAACGACTACCTGTTCAAGGTCGATAACCCGCTGGTGGTGCCGGTGGGTAAGAAGGTCCGCATCATCACCACCGCCAATGACGTGATCCACGCCTGGGGCGTGCCTGCTCTGGGCGTCAAGCAGGACGCAATTCCCGGCTTTGTGCGCGACACCTGGTTCCGCGCTGACAAAACCGGTGACTTTTACGGCAACTGCTACGAGCTTTGCGGCAAGGAGCACGCCTACATGCCCATTCAGGTGAAGGTTCTCTCCACCGAAGACTACGCCAAGTGGGTCGGCGAGGAACAAAAGAAGATGGCCGCCAAGCTCGATGACCCTAACAAGGTCTGGCAGCTGGCCGACCTGTCCGTGCGCGGCGAAAAGGTCTACGCAGCCAACTGCGCCGCCTGCCACCAGGCCAATGGCAAGGGTGCTGGCCCGATCATGCCGATCGACGGCTCGGCCTTGGTGCTGGACGCCGACAAGAACAAGGAAATCGCCTTGCTGCTCAAGGGCCGCAACGCCATGCCCGCCTGGAAGCAGCTTTCTGACACCGACATCGCGGCGGTGGTCACCTACACCAAGAACCACTGGTCCAACAAGACCGGCCAAGTGGTCCAGCCGGCCGAAGTTCTGGCCCAGCGCGGTAAATAATTCAGCAGCTTGAGGTACACACGATGAGCGCAGTTCTCGACCATCACGACGCCCACGGGCACGACCACGCACACGACCACCCGCACGGCTGGCGCCGCTGGGTGTATGCCACCAACCACAAGGACATCGGCACCCTCTACCTGCTGTTTGCCTTTGCGATGCTGATGATCGGCGGTGTGCTTGCACTGGGCATCCGAGCCGAGCTGTTCCAGCCCGGGCTGCAACTGGTCAACCCCGAGCTGTTCAACCAGCTCACCACCATGCACGGTTTGATCATGGTGTTCGGCGCCATCATGCCGGCCTTCGTGGGCTTCGCAAACTGGATGATCCCGCTCCAGATCGGCGCGGCCGACATGGCTTTTGCCCGTATGAACAACTTCAGCTTCTGGCTGATGATTCCCGCGGGTCTCATGCTCGCCGGCTCGTTCTTTGTTCCGGGCGGCGCCCCGGCCGCGGGTTGGACGCTGTACGCGCCCCTGACCCTGCAGATGGGCCCCTCCATGGACATGGGCATCTTCGCGCTGCACATCCTGGGCGCATCGTCCATCATGGGCTCGATCAACATCATCGTCACCATCCTCAACATGCGCGCCCCCGGCATGACGCTGATGAAGATGCCGATGTTCGCCTGGACTTGGCTGATTACCGCTTACCTGCTCATCGCGGTGATGCAGGTGCTAGCTGGCGCGATCACCATGACGCTGACCGACCGCCACCTGGGTACCAGCTTCTTCAATCCGGCCTCGGGCGGTGACCCGGTGATGTACCAGCACATCTTCTGGTTCTTCGGTCACCCCGAGGTCTACATCATGATCTTGCCGGCCTTCGGCATCATCAGCCAGGTTGTGCCCGCGTTTGCTCGCAAGCGCCTGTTCGGCTACGCCTCCATGGTGTACGCCACCTCCTCGATTGCCATCTTGTCCTTCATCGTGTGGGCGCACCACATGTTCACCACCGGCATGCCGGTGACTGGCCAGCTGTTCTTCATGTACGCCACCATGCTGATCGCGGTGCCGACGGCAGTGAAGATCTTCAACTGGATCGCCACCATGTGGCAGGGCTCGATGACCTTCGAGACCCCGATGCTGTTTGCGGTGGGCTTTATCTTTGTGTTCACCATGGGCGGTTTCACCGGCCTGATCCTGGCCATCGCTCCGGTGGACCTGCTGCTGCAGGACACCTATTACGTTGTGGCCCACTTCCACTATGTGCTGGTGGCTGGCTCGCTCTACGCGCTGTTCGCAGGTTTTTACTACTGGGTTCCCAAGTGGACCGGCGTGATGTACGACGAGACGCGGGGCAAGATCCACTTCTGGTGGTCGCTCATTGCCTTCAACATCACCTTCTTCCCGATGCACTTCCTCGGCCTGGCCGGCATGCCCCGCCGCTACGCTGACTACGCGATGCAGTTTGCCGACTTCAACGCGCTGGCCTCCGTCGGTGCTTTCCTGTTCGGCTTTGCCCAGGTCTACTTCTTCTTCTTCATCGTCCTGCCCGTCATGATGGGCAAGGGCAAGCCGGCCTCCCAGCGTCCCTGGAATGACGCCGATGGCAAGGGCGCTGAAGGCCTGGAGTGGGAAGTGCCCTCGCCGGCGCCCTTCCACACCTTCGAGAACCCGCCCAAGCTCAATGCCGCCGCCAACCGCATCGTCGGCGACGCGCACTGATCTGGCCGAACTGATTGAATCCGATGGAGCCCACTGTGTCTGAGCAGGACGACCGCAAGAAAGCCAATCTGCGCCTGGCGCTGATCCTGGCTTCGATCGTGGCTGCCTTCTTCGTCGGCTTCGTCGCCAAGATGTTCCTGCTGGGACGCTGAGGAAAGCCCGCACATGGCCCTGGCTCGCGAGAATGCACGCATGGTCGGCAAGCTGGCCGTGGTCGTGAGCGGCATGTTCGCCTTTGGCTACGCGTTGGTGCCGCTGTACGAGAAGATCTGTGAGGTCACCGGCATCAACATTCTTGCCCTGGGCGAGAAGCAGGTGCCTGGGGGTGCCACCCGCACGCCCGCCAACACCCAGGTCGACACCGGCCGGACCATCACCGTCGAGTTCGACGCCAACGCCCGCGGCCCCTGGGAGTTCAAGCCGGCGGTGCGCACGCTGCAGGTTCACCCTGGCGAGCTCACCACGGTGATGTACGAGTTCCAGAACATGCAGCCTCGGCGTATGGCGGCTCAGGCTATTCCGAGCTACGCACCCAAGCAGGCGGCGGCGCACTTCAACAAGCTCGAGTGCTTCTGTTTCAATCAGTACACGCTCGAGCCGGGTGAGAAAAAGCAGTGGCCGGTGGCCTTTGTTATCGACCCCAAGCTGTCCAAGGACGTGACCACCATCACCCTGTCCTACACCTTCTTCGAGGTGGGCGCACGGACTCCGGCGGCTCCGTCCGCCGCTCTGCCCCTGGCACCCACGGCGGTCGCCGTGCCCCTGGTGGCTCCGGTCTTACCCCTGCCCTTGACCACAGTGGGGCGCAGCTCGTGAACATGGCGCAGGACCCTGTAGAAGGCGGCCGTCCAGGCGAGGCAGTCCTTCAGCGGCGCGGCAGCTTGCTGCAGACCCTCCAGGCGGTGGGCTGGGCTTTTCTGGGCGTACGCAAGAACGCGGATTACCAGCGCGACATGGGTCGGCTCAATCCCCTGCATGTGGTCCTGGTCGCGCTGATTGCGGTGGGCCTGTTCGTGGGGGGCTTGGTGGCCCTGGTCCACTGGATCGTTTGAGTTTGTTGAGTTTTGAGTTCTACCGATGAGATTTCGGAACGAGGAGTTGAGATGAGTCAAAGCGCACCCGGCACCACGCCGTACTACTACGTGCCCCAGCCGTCGCGCCACCCGGCGTTGGCCTCGTTTGGCCTGTTCTTTGTGATCCTGGGCGCGGGCCAGTGGATCAACGGCGTGGAGTGGGGCAAGTGGTCCCTGTTCTTTGGCCTGGCCTGGTTTGCCGTCATCCTTTTCCAGTGGTTCAAGGATGCGATCAGTGAGAGCGAGAGCGGGCAGTACGGCCGCAAGATCGACATCTCCTTCCGCTGGAGCATGAGCTGGTTCATCTTCTCCGAAGTGATGTTTTTCGGCGCCTTTTTCTCCGCCCTGTGGTGGTTGCGCGCGCACTCGCTGCCGGAGCTGGCCAACGTCGAAAACGCGATTCTCTGGACCGACTTCAAGGCAGCCTGGCCCACGGTCATGGCGGGCGCCACCGGAGCACCGGCGGGCACGGTGGAACCCTTCCAGACCATGACCCCGTTCTGGCTGCCGACCATCAACACCGCGCTGCTGCTCACCTCGGGTGTCACGCTGACCATCGCCCACCACGCGCTGCAGGCCGGCAACCGCGCCAAGACCATCACCTGGATGTGGGCTACTGTGGCGCTGGGCATCGTGTTCTTGTTCGTGCAGGGCTATGAATATGTGCACGCCTACAGGGACCTGAACCTCAAGCTCTCTTCCGGCCCCTACGGGTCCACCTTCTTCTTGCTCACCGGCTTCCACGGTTTCCACGTGTTCGTTGGCATGCTGATGTTGCTGTTCATCACCCTGCGCCTGCAAAAGGGCCACTTCAGCCGCGAGCGGCACTTCGGATTTGAAGGCGCCGCCTGGTACTGGCACTTCGTGGACGTGGTCTGGCTGGGTCTGTACATCCTCGTTTACTGGATGTAACGGATCGCCGCCTAAGTGAGAGGTACGAGGGCCGCGCGAGCGGCCCTTTTCAGTGGGATTGCCGCACTGGCGGTCCCCGCAGTGGGAGCGCCTCTACAGCCGCGCTTCAGGCGCCGGCTGGAATGCCGGTCGGTTGTAGGTAGCCGAGTTTCCAGGCCAGCAGGACGCAAAGGAACAAGAGGATGGACAATCCGACCCGCATCGCGAGCGCGGTGGCCATCCGGTTGGGACGGGGCTGCCCCGCTTCGTCCTCGCGTGAGCGCATCATGAAGTACAGCGCCGCCCCCAGGCTACCCAGGATGCCGGCAAATGCCGCGATGACCAGAATCGATTTCATGAAAGCGATTATCACGTGAGCGCTTCGGAGCCGCCCCTGCCAGCGCGTAGCCCCTGGTTACGTGTAGGTCTGGCCATGGCTGCTCTGGCCACCGTGGCGCTTACCCTGGGCCTGGGCTTTTGGCAGTTGGGCCGCGGTCAGCAGCGACTGGCCCTGCAGGCGTCCCTGGAAGCACGCCAGGCCCTGCCGGCTCTCGAGGCAGAGGTGCTGGTGGCTCCGCGAGCGGCTGCACCTGCTTCCGAGCTGCTTCATCGCCGGGTCGCCCTGCGTGGGCAATGGGTGGCGGAGCGCACCGTTTACCTGGACAACCGGCAGATGCAGGGACGCCCTGGCTTTTACGTGCTCACCCCGCTGCGCCTGGCCGGACGTGATGAGGTGGTGCTGGTCCAGCGCGGCTGGATCCCGCGAGATTTTCAGGACCGGACTCGGTTGGCGCCAGTGGTCAGTTCAGCGGGAGAGATCACGGTGACCGGCCGTATCGCCCTTGCGCCTGCCAGGCTCTATGCCTTCGAGGGCGCCGACACCGGCCCCATCCGGCAAAATCTGCTTCTCGAGTCCTTCCGCGCCGAGACCGGCCTGCCTTTGGTGGACGGGTCAGTGGTGCAGGTGGGGCCGCCGTCGGAGGGCCTGTTGCGAGATTGGCCCGTGGCCGCCAGCGGTGCGGACAAGAACTTCGGCTATGCCTTCCAGTGGTGGGCCCTGTCGGCCCTCATCATCATTCTCTATGTCTGGTTCCAATTCATTGCCCCCCGCCGACGCGCCGCCCGCGAACCGCGCTGAGCGCGACGCTGAACAGCCTCTGGACCTCACCGTCCACTCGCTGCCGTCGCTGGGCGATGCCGAGGGAGGGCAGACGCTGCGCACCCGCTCCGGCCGCTGGAAGATGCTGGCGGTGCTGCTGGTGTGCGCCGCGCCTGTGATCGCCTCTTACTTCACCTACTACGTGGTGCGGCCCGAGGGCCGGCGCAACTTTGGCGCCTTGGTCGAGCCTCAGCGCCCCTTGCCTGCATTCGACGCCCGCTCGCTGGACGGTCGCTCTGTGCCCCTGCCCTCCTTGCAAGGCCAGTGGTTGCTGATCTCGGTCGCCGGTGGCGCCTGCGACACCTCTTGCGAGCAGCACCTGTATCTGCAGCGCCAGTTGCGCGAGTCCCTGGGCAAGTACAAAGACCGGATCGATTGGATCTGGCTTGTGAGTGATGGGGCCCCAGTGCGCGAGGCTTTACAGCCGGCGCTGGCGACCGCCTCCGTGCAGCGCG
>NZ_JARXAB010000012.1 GCF_029866045.1 Ramlibacter sp.
CACAAAGCAGTTATGCAGGCAAGGCGAGTGGGGCGATCCTGTCACGCAGCCTGCGGCAAAACAGCCATGCACCACCGGACATGGGTCGGACTGGCGCCAACCGCTAGATTTACGCCAGACCCGCTCGAGACGGCTTGGGTCGCGAGAAATCCGCTTGCCAAAGACCACAAGGAGACTCACGTGCGCCAAACTTCCCCCTCCGGCTTCGGCCGCCGCCAGTTCCTCGCCTTGCTGGCCGCCAGCGCCGGCACCACCCCTGCCTGGGCCGCCTTTCCGGACAAGCCTGTCCGCATGATCGTGCCCTTCCCTGCTGGCGGTGCGGCTGACGTCATGGCGCGCACCTTAGGCATGCAACTGAGCGAGGCCCTGGGTCAGCAGGTGTTGATCGACAACCGCGGCGGCGCCGGTGGCACCCTTGCAGTCGAGGCGGTGGCCCGTGCGCCGGCCGACGGCTACACCGTGCTGTTTGGCACCATGGGCACGCAAGCGATCAACCCGGCCCTCTACCCCAAGCTGCGCTACGACCCGATGAAAGACTTCGCGCCGGTGGCCCTGACCCACATCACCCCCAGGGTGCTGGTGGTCGGCCCCTCGGTCAAAGCGCAGTCGGTGGCCGAGCTGATTGCCATGGCCAAGGCTCGCCCCGGTCAAATCTCCTACGGATCCGCCGGCAACGGCAGCTCCAGCCACCTGTCGGGCGCCCTGTTCGAGAGCATGGCCGGCGTGAACATGATCCACGTCCCCTACAAGGGCAGCGCGCCGCTGCTCACCGACGTGCTGGCTGGCCGCATCGACACCACCTTCGATTCCTACACCGTGTATGAGGAGCACATCAAGGCGGGCAAAGTGCGCGCCCTGGCCGTGACCTCTGCGCGCCGCATGGGCGTGCTGCCGCAAACGCCGACCATTGCGGAGTCGGGCCTGGCGGGCTACGAGGTGTCGAACTGGCTGGGGCTGCTCGCGCCGGCCGGCACGCCCAAGGAGGTGATCGCCGCCTTGCATGCCGCCACCACCAAGGCCATGGCCGACGGCCCCATGCGCCGGCAACTGACCGGGCTGGGCATCGAGCCCACCCTCACCTCCCCTGAGGAATTTGGCAACCTGATTCGTAGCGAAATCCCCAAGTGGGCCCGTATCGTCAAGGCCTCGGGGGCACAGGTCGACTGAGGCTGCGGCGAATGGCCCCGCCGCTGCGCCAGCGCGCACTACTCGAGATCGGCGATGCGGCGCTGGACGTTATTTCAGAGGGCACAGGCCCGGCCTTGGTCCTGCTGCCCTCCTCCCTGCGCGACTCGCTGGACTTCGACCTCCTGGCCAGCCTGCTGGCGGAGGCCGGATTTCAGGTCTTGCGACCCCAGCCCCGCGGCATGGGCCGCTCGAGTCCGCCGCCCGAGGGCATGACGCTGGCGACATTGGCAGACGATGTGGCCGGCGTCATCGCCCATTTCGCCAGCGGGCCCGCACTTGTCGTCGGCCATGCCTATGGCCACTGGGTGGCCCGCATGACGGACCTGCGCCATCCCGAGCGGGTACGCGGCGTGGTGGCACTCGGCGCCGCGGCGCGCGTTTTCCCTGCAGGAATGGCCGAGTCATTGGCACTGGCATCCGATCCCACCTTGGCCGATGCAGCCCGGCTCGAAGCGCTGCGCCACTGCATGTTCGCGCCGGGCAACGATCCCCGCCCTTGGCTGGCAGGCTGGCACCCGCAGTGGCGGCGCGCCTACCGGGAGGCCTCTGCCTCGCCGCCGCGGGACAGCTGGTTCAATCAGGGTCATGCCCCGCTGCTGGATCTGCACGGCGCGCAAGATGCCTGGCGCCCGGCCTCCTCCCGACAGGAACTGGCGCAGGCGCTGGGCAGCAAGGTCACCGTCGAGGTCATCGCAAATGCGGGCCATGCGCTGGTCCCCGAGCAACCCCATGCCATCGCCCAGGCGGTGACGGGCTGGGCGAGCCGTATCGGCCACGCATAACAGCTTTGCCGCCGGGACACCGGGGAGACCGCCCCCTCTGGCTAGCATGAAGATCCGTCGCCCCCGCCCCTTGCCCGACCCGGAGTCCCCGCATCCATGACGCTTGGAAAAGTCCTGATCACCGCCGCTTCCGTCAAAGGCCATGCGCCTGCCTTGCAGGCCCTGCGCGATGCCGGCTGCGAGGTCGTTCTGGCCAATACGCCCCAGCCCTGCACAATGGAGTGGCAGCTGGCGCAGGTGCAGGAGATCGCCGCCCTGGTCTTCGCCATGGAGCCGATGCCGGCGCAGTTGCTCGAGGCAGCGCCCCGCTTGCGCGTCATCGCCCGACCCGGGGTGGGCTATGACACCGTCGACCTGGCCGCCGCCACCCGGCGCAAAGTTGCAGTCACGGTGGCCGCGGGCACCAACGACCAAAGCGTCGCCGACCACGCCTTTGGCCTGCTGCTCATGGCCAGCCGCGGCCTGCTCACCGCGGTCAACAGCGTGCAGGCCCATGGCTGGGACCGGCCTACTGGCACAGAAGCCTGGCGCAAGACCTTAGCCATCGTTGGCTACGGCCGCATTGGGCGGGCCATCGCCCGCCGGGCACGCGGTTTTGACATGCGGGTTCTGGTGGTCACGCCCCGGCCCGACCCTGCGGACAAGGAGGTCGAGTTCGTCTCCCTGGACGAGGCCCTGACCCAGGCCGACTTCGTGTCGCTCAGCGCCCCGCTGACCCCGCAGACCGAAAGTCTGATCAATGCAGAATCCCTGGCCCGAATGAAAAAGGGTTCCTTCCTGATCAACACCTCGCGCGGCGGCCTGATCGACGAGGCGGCGCTGGCGGAGGCGGTCAGGAGCGGCCACCTGGGCGGCGCCGCCGTCGACGTGCTGCGCCAGCAAGGGGCCAACTCCCCCAGCCCGCTGATCGGGGTGCCCGGCATCCTGGTCACCCCGCACATGGCCACCCTGACCCGCGAGTCCATGGCGCGGGTGGCAATGTCAGTGGCTGCGGGCGTGATCGCCGTCCTGCGCGGTGAGCGCGCCGCCCATACCGTCAACCCCGAGGTCTACGATGGCCATTGAATACGACACCCTCAAGCGGGTCACCGCGCAGTTGTTCGACCGCTCACTGCGGGGTATTCCCGCCGACACGCGGACTGCACTGGAAGCGGCGGATACCCGCGAAACCAACGAGACTGCCAGGCACACCCTGCGCCTCATGCTCAAAAGCGCAGACGCTGCGCAACAAGCAAACCAATTCATCTGCTCGGACGCCGGCGTGCCGGTGTACTTTGTCAAAGTCGGCACCCAGGCCCGCTTTGGCGGCGATGTGCGGCGTGCCATCACCGAGGGCTTTGCGGAGTTGGTGGCATCGATCGACCCACCCCTGCTGCCGCATGTCACGCACCCGCTGACCCTCGAGCGCGGCTACGCAGGCAAGGGCATGCCCATCGTCACCTTCGACCTGGTGGACGACTGCGACTATGTCGAAATCACCTGCTCGCCCAAGGCGCTGGGCTCGGGCCGCTGGGCGGCGCTGGAGATCTTCAGCTTCCCGGACCTCGCCACCATCGAAGGCTTCGTCATCGACACGGTGATCAAGGCCGGCGCCCAGACCTGCCCGCCCGTGGTGGTGGGCGTGGGCATCGGCGGCACCTTCGACTACGCCGCCAAGATGGCCAAGGAGGGCACGCTGCGTCCGATCGGCCAGCACCACCCTGAGCCCATGGTCGCAGCGATGGAAAAGCGCCTGGCCGAGGCGGTCAACCAGACAGGCTTCGGCCCGATGGGAACCGGCGGCGCCAGCACCGCAATGGCGGTGAACGTCGACTACTGCGCCGGTCACGGATTCACCCCGGTGGCCGTGGCCTTCAATTGCTGGATCAACCGCCGCACCCGCGCCCGTCTGCATAACGACGGCCGGGTCGAAGTTCTGGAGTGAGCCATGGCTGAAGGCATTCGCACCCACCGACTGAAGTTCCCCCTCTGCGAGGCCGATGCCCGCTCCTTACGCGCTGGGGACCAGGTCATTTTGGATGGGGAGATCGTGGTCACCGCTGGCCTGCCCACCCACCAGCGCCTGCTCGGGTGTCTGGAGGGACGCGAGCCGATGCCGATGGCACTGCAGGGCGCCAGTCTGCTTCACATCGGCAGCTACAGCCGCGAGGAGCAGGGCCGCTTCGAGGTTCTCTATATCAACCCCACCACCAGCACCCGCTTCAACCCGCACATGCCTCGCCTGATCGAGGGTCTGGGCCTGCACGCAGTTGGCGGCAAGGGCGGGCTCGACGCTGCCAGTGCCCAGGCCATGGCCCGCACCGGCTGCGTCTACCTGTCCTTCCTGGGAGGCGGCGCGACCCTTCACACACAGGCGATACGCGAGGTGCTGGAAGTGGGCTGGCCCGACATGCTGACCCACTACCGTCTGGTGCGCCTGCGGGTGGAGGGTCTGGGTCCAGCCACCGTGGGCATCGACGCTTTGGGCCGCAGCCTGTACGACGAGCAGACCGCCGCGGCACAGGATCGGCGCGCGGAGATCATGGCCGGCCTTGCGCGAGCCCGCATGACAGCGTTGCCGCCGGGCTGATAGCCCGCTGCAATCGGCGCCGGAACAATCACCCTCACTCCATGAATCCGCAAACACCTTCCATGTCCGAAGCGCCCCGGGGCCCCCTGTCCCATGTGCGGGTGCTGGACCTCAGTCGAATACTCGCCGCCCCCTGGGCCGGACAGATCTTGGCCGACCTCGGAGCTGAGGTGATCAAAGTCGAGCGTCCCGGTGCCGGCGACGACACCCGGGCTTGGGGCCCGCCCTTTCTCCAGGGCGCCGACGGCAAACCGACTAAGGAAGCCGGCTACTACCTGGCCGTCAATCGCGGCAAGCGCTCCATCACCGTGAGCCTGGAAAAGCCCGAGGGTCAGGAGATCATCAAACGCTTGGCGGCGCGCGCCGACATCGTGCTGGAGAACTACAAGTGCGGGACGCTCGCGCGCTACGGCCTCGACGAGGCCAGCCTGCGCAAGGTCAATCCGCGCCTGATCTATTGCTCGGTCACTGGCTTCGGCCAGACCGGCCCCCGGCGCGACCAGGTGGCCTATGACTTCCTGATCCAGGCCATGGGCGGTCTCATGAGCGTCACCGGCGAGCGGGATGGCCGGCCTGGCGGCGGTCCGCAAAAGGTAGGCGTGCCCATCGTCGATTTGATGACCGGTATGTACACCGCGGTGGCGGTGCTGGCCGCCCTGGCGCGCCGCAACGAATGCGGCCGTGGCGACTACATCGACATCGGCATGCTCGACGTGCAGGTGGCCACGCTGGCCAATCAAGCGATGAACTACCTGGTCTCGGGCAAGGTACCGGCCCGTAACGGCAACGCCCACCCCAACATTCAGCCGCAGGATGTCTACCGCTGCAGTGACGGCGACGTGATCCTGGTCGTTGGAAACGATGGGCAATTCGCCAAGCTGTGCGAAAGCCTTGGGCGGCCTGAGTGGGCGCAAGACGAGCGCTTTGCCACCAACCCGCAACGGGTCCGAAACATCGAGACTTTGTCGGCGCTGCTCCAGGCGGAGTTCACGCGCCACACAAGGGCGGAGCTGATCGACCAACTCGACGCCGCGGGCGTTCCCTGCGGCCCAATCAACTCGGTGGCCGATGTGTTCGAGGACCCGCAGGTCAAGGCCCGGGGCATGCTGCGCCACGTTCCGCACCCGAGCGGTGTCGATGTGCCCCAGGTCGCCAGTCCGATGCGCTTTACCGAAGCCGACCTGCCCCAGCGGGAGGCGCCGCCACTCCTGGGCCAGCACAGCGCCGACATCCTGGCTGAGATCGGCTACGACGCAGAGGCGGTACGCCGCCTGCAAGCCGGCGGAGCGATCTGAAATGAGCGAGCCGCTGTTGGCCCCTCCCCCCTTTGCAGGGCGCTACGCCGACCTGCCCGGCGTACGCCTGTGGTACGTGGACACCGGCGGATCCGGCCCGGTGTTGGTGCTGCTGCACGCCAACACCGGCACCGTGCGCGCCTGGGACCGGCAACTCGTGGCCTTCCACCAGGCGGGCCTACGAGTGATCGCCTTCGACCGGCGCGGCTGGGGCCAGAGCCTGGCCGACCCGGCTAGCGGGCCGCAACCAGGCTCTATCGCCGAAGATCTGGAGGCGCTGGTACAGCACCTGGGGCTGGAGCGCTTCTCGCTTCTCGGCATCGCGGGTGGTGGGTTTGCAGCGCTGGACTATGCCGCCTGGCAGACCCAGCGCCTGGAGCGTCTGGTGATTGCCGGCAGCAACGGCCAGTTCAGCGAACCGCAGATGCAGGACTTCTACGCCCGCATCGCGGTGCCCGGCCTCACCGGCCGGATCGAGGTGCGGCCCTTCTTGGAGGTGGGCGTGGCCTACCGGGCCGAGAACCCGGAGGGTCTGGCCCTCTTCATTGCGATGGAACATGCCGCTCGCCAGCCCGACGCGCCTGCACAGCCCCTGCGCACGCCCAACACCTTTGCCAAAGTGGCCACCATCACACCGCAGACCCTGGTGCTGATGGGAGGCGCCGATCTGCTGGCACCCCCCGCCCTCATGCGGACCTGGGCCAGCCATCTTCCCAACACCCGCTTCACCGAGATCGGCGACGCGGGGCACTCGATCAACTGGGAGCGCCCAGAGGCGTTCAACCGGCTGGTTCTCGAATTTCTGCAGGAATGACCCGTCGACGACGAAAGGAGACAACCCCCATGACCTCGCCCTCTTTGACCTTGACCCTGACCTTGAACCGCAGCGTGCGTCGCTGCCTTTTGCAGGCCGCCGCCGCCCTGATGTTGACCAGCGGCGCTGGCCACGCCCTCGCCCAGGCCGTCACCCGAGTGATCGTGCCCTTTGCGCCCGGCGCATCGAACGACGTCATCGGCCGCATGATGGCCGAGGCAGCAGCCAAGAAGAGCGGAACCAACTGGATCGTGGAGAACCGGCCCGGCGCTGGCTCCATGCTCGGCGCCGAATTCGTGGCCAAGTCGGCGCCCGACGGCAGCAACCTGCTGCTGTGCGCCACGGCCAACATGGGCATCCTGCCGGCGATCGCCAAGACCGTTCGCTACACAGTGGACAAGGACTTCAGCTTCCTGGTGCGCATTGCGAGCAGTCCCTTCGCACTGGCAGTTAACTCCAACCTGGGCGTCAACAGCTTTGCCGATTTCGTCCGCCTGGCCAAGTCCAAGCCGGGCTCCATCCGCATCGGCTCGGCCGGGGTTGGCGCGCTGGACTACATGGGCGCCTCGCTGATGCAGTCGCAACTGGGCATCGATGTCACGGTGGTCCCCTACAAGGGCATGGCCCCGGCCCTCAACGACCTGCGTGCCGGTCATGTGGACGCCACCATCACCAGCCCGGGCACGATCCGGCCCCTGACCCAGGACGGCAAGATCAAGGTGTTGGCAGTGTTCGATACCCAGCGCAGCGAAGTGATGCCGGCGGTTCCCTCGATTGCGGAACTGGGCCACCCCAAACTGCTGGTACTCAATTGGTGGGGCATCTGCGGCCCGTCCAAGTTGCCCCCCCAAGTGGCGGGCAACCTGCGTCAGGTCATGATGGACGCGCTCACAGATCCGGCCTTCCAGCGCAGCCTCAAGGAAAAGGGCTTCGACCCCGCGGTACAGTCCGGCGACGACTTCGCCCGCTTCGTGGCCGCTGACCAGGCCAACTGGAAGGAAGTCGCCCGCAAGTCCAACATCACCCTCGACGAGTAAACCCATGACGCAGCCCCTCACCCTCCACTGGTCCCCCCGCTCGCCCTATGTGCGAAAGGTGATGGTCTGCGCCCACGAGTTGGGCCTGACCGACCGCATCCGCACAGTGCGCTCGGTCGCCGCCATGCTCAAACCCAATGCGGCCCTGATGGAGGACAACCCCCTGTCCAAGATCCCGACCCTGGTGCTTGAAGACGGCAGCGCGCTGTTTGACTCGGTGGTGATCTGCGAATACCTCAACGACCTGGGCCAAGGCAGCCTGTTTCCGGCCAGTGGCGATGCCAAGTGGCAGGCCCTGCGTTGGCACGCCATGGCCGACGGCTTCCTCGACACCCTGATTCTTTGGCGCAACGAGCGTGAACGGGCCCAGCCGCTGCAGCCCCTGATGGACGCTTTCGGAATCAAGGCTGCTTCCGTTCTGGCCCAACTGGACCGGGAGGTCGCGGCCCTGGAGAAGGCGCCCTTCACCATCGGCACGGTGACCATCGCCTGCGCGCTGGGCTATATGGACTTTCGCTACCCGGACTACGGCTGGCGCGAAAAGGCACCGGCGCTGGCGCGCTGGTTTGCCGTCGTGGCCACGCGTCCTTCGATGCAAGCCACGGTGGCTGTCGACGGCTAAAGGTCGTCAGGTATCGCCCGCGGCGACGCTTCAGCCGTAGAGCGCCTGGGGGTTGTCCATCAGCACCCGGCGCTCCAGCGCCGCATCGCCACACCAGCGGCGGAAGGTGGCCAAGAGGTCGGCCACGTCGGGCTCCGGCGCAATGCGCAGGTGGGGCCAGTCGCTGCCCCAGAGCAGGCGCTCGGGGTTGGCTTGCAACAAGCGCTCCTGGAAGGGGCGCGCCAGTTCTGGGTCCAGCCCTACGGTGTTGCGGTAGGCCGAGAGCTTGACCCACACCCGGCCGCTGGCCACCAAGTCGAGCAGCACTTTGAAGCCCGGCTGGTCCACACCGGCGCGCGGGTCGAAGCCCCCCATGTGGTCGATCACCATCGGGAAGGGAAGCGCGCGCAGCAAGGGCGCGATTTCGGGCAGCACCTGGCAGTCGGTCCACATTTCGGCGTGCAAACCGGCCTCGGCCAGGGCCGGGGTCAGTGCGCGCAGGTCCTCGATAGCCGCGCTGCCGGCGAAATTGGTGCCCGCACCACTGCGGTGACTGAAGCGCGCTGCACGCACGCCGCGTGCACGCAGGCCCGCCAAGGGCAAGGGGCTGCCCGGTCGCACCACGACCACACCGCGCAGGTGGGCGTGGCGATCCAGCGCAGAGAGCAGTCGGCTGTGGTCGTCGCCATAAGCACTCGGGTGCACCAGCACCGCATGCGACAGGCCCTGGCGCGCCAGCATGGCCGCATGGCCCGTCTCCAGCGCCTCGGGCGGGGTGTAGCTGCGGTCGGGCGCGAGCGGAAAGTCCGCGTAGGGGCCAAACAGGTGGTTGTGGCAGTCCCAGCCCAAAACGGCCGGGCCGCCGGCCGGGGAAGGCGCTGACGAACCGTTCATTTCAGGCCGTCATGCTGGGGCAGCGGGAAGGCAGGAGCCACACCTTCCGGCAGCGGGATCTCGTGGCAGTTGAGCGTCATTGCCACCATCGTGTAGTAACCGATCAGGGCAGTCAATTCGACAATGGCCTTTTCGCTGAAGTGCGCCAAGGCCGCCTGGTAGGTGGCGTCGGACACCGAGCGGTGCGCATTGAGTTCGACCGCATAGGCCCACAGGGCGTGCTCGTCAGCGGTGAGGCCGGACGGCGCGCGTTGGGCCAAAAGGGCCTCGATGATGGGCATCTCGATCCCGACCTTCTCCGCCTCGAGGCGGTGGGCGTACCACTCGAAGGGCGAGTTGCAGGCCCGGCCGGTGATGAGAATGGCAATCTCGGATTGGCGCGGTGTGAGGCTGGTGCGATAGCGCAGCAAGGCGCCGAGCGCCGACCA
>NZ_JARXAB010000029.1 GCF_029866045.1 Ramlibacter sp.
AAACCAGCCCGTCTCCTTGTCGGCGTACTGCCCGGGAAAGCGTAGGGGCATCTCCATGGGGGCCCAGGCACGACTCAGATCGATGACCGAGGGCTGGGCCGCCGCGCTGCCTCGAGTGCTGGGCGTGAGCTTCCCGATGGCTGTCCCAAGCGCGCCCGGAAGATGCAAGAGCCCGATCGGCTCGGTCTCGCCAAATCCCGAATAAGGCCATTGCCACAGCGGCCGGCCCGCGTCGTCGCTGATCAGTCGCGGTGTGCCCAGACCATCGGTGTGGATGGCCAGCAGCTGGCCACGTCGCCACAGGCCCACGGGAATGGCGCTGCCGTCCTCGGAGGGGAGCCACAGGTACTCGGTGTCGCCACGGCCCTCGGCGCTGCCGCCGTCGTACTCACCCAGCAGGGCCCATACGGGCAGCGGCCCCTCGGGTTCGCCGTAGAGAAACGCCATGCCTCGGCGGACAGGCACAGCCGACCCGCCACCCGCGCGACTGAACCACGTGGCGAGCGACTGGCGCAACCAAGCGATCAGCCCGCCCCCTTCGAACGTGAAGCCCGCCTCAGAAAGCTGCCCTTGTAGTTCGCTTTTGAACACCCGCTGGCCCAGCGCGTTGTAGAGGTACTCCACCTGCAACTGGCCTCCGCTGTCGGGCATGCGGACGCGCGTCATGCGGCCGGCGGCGTCGTAGGTGGCCTGCAACTGATCCTCGCCTACAAGGTTGCCGCTCGCGTCGAGCGTGAAGTGCACCTGCGTCGATGGCTGCAGCGCATTGCCTGCAAAAGGTCCGAGCGTCCCCGTGCCTGTGCCACGGAACGTCAATTTTTCAGACCGAGCCTCTGGCGGCCGCGCAAACCCAAGCGTACGCCCCATGCTCTGCGAGAAGCCCAAGAGCCGGTTGCTGCCTGGGTCCATCAGGGATTCGCGCTCGAGTGTGGTGTTGAGCCTCATTGCCGTCACCGATGACGGCTTTTGCGTCTCGACGAAAGAGAGGCGGTTGCCGTTGGCATCGTAGCGGTAGCGAACCTCTCGGTCAGGTCCGGCAAAACCCACCAGCCGGTGGCGGCTGTCGTACTCGGCCTGCCAAGTCACGCTCACGCGCGGCTGGTTTGACAAGGTACGCGCAGAGCGAGGCGCCCACGCCCACAGGTCTTGATCGATGGCTCCCAGGCGACCGGCCGCGTCGTACCGGTACCTGGCGAACTCGGTGGCCACGATACGGCCCTCGCTGTCGAAGCTGCGCTGTGCTTCCACGCCCGAAGCCCAGCGCCAACCCGCCGGCTGGCCCAGCGCGGTAAACGCGAGGCCGGTGATCCAGGGCTGTGGTGCTTGGATGGCCTGGCCCGTGCCTGGCGGGCGCAGGTCCATGCCGGTGATGCGCCCCGCCTCTCGCCGGTACGTCAGCTGGAGCCCGCTGGGGTAGGTGACGCTCTCCAGCCCGCCCGCCCCCCAGGTGTAGGTGACGGACAGGCGACGGGGCTGACCGGGGTGGTCGTCCACGCGCTGGGTGCGCTGGGTGACACGCCCGAGCACATCGCGTTGCCACTGCGTGGCGCCCGAGCCGTCTTCGAGCGAGGCCAGGGCGCCGGCCGCGTCGTACGCCAAGCGCACTTCCTGCCCGTCTGCATGGGTGATGCGTACGGGCCGACCCAGCGCGTCACGCTCGACGTGGGCGACTTGGCCGCGCGCGTCTTGCTGGGAGGTGAGTTCTCCGCCCAAGTTGCGGCCGTAGCGCTTGTTGCCGCTGTCCGGGCTGGTCTCCGACAGCAGCTCGCCGAAGGCATTGCGCTCGTAGCGGGTGGCAACGCCCCGGGGGTCGGTGACGCCCGCCAGAAAGTCCAGCTCCCAGACGAGCCGGGCCTGAGCCTGGTCCGGCCAGCCAATGGCACGGGTGCGTCCTAAAGGGTCCAGCTCAAAGTAGGTCCATGCGCCCAGTGCATCGGCCTGGCCGCTCAGACGGCCGTTGGCGTCGTGCGTGAATTGCACCCGTCCGCCGGTGGCATCCAACTGCTCGGCCAAGAGCCCGCGCTCGTCATAGCGCATGGCTCGGTTGCGTAGCACCTGACCCTGGGCGTCGCGCACCCACTCGCGCACAGGGCGGCCGGCCGCATCCAGCTCAAAGCCACGGGTGGCGCCGCGTTCGTCGCGAATGGACACCAGACGATCGGCGGCGTCATACGCAAAGAAGTGCTGCAAGCCGGAGGGAGCCAGCACCGACGCAATGCGGCCGGTGGGCGTGTAGGCGATCGTGGTGACCTGCCCTCCCCGCTCCATGTAGGTGAGCCAACCGCGCGGGCTGTAGCGGTATCGAGTCTCCAAACCGCCGGGCGCGCGCACAGCGAGCAAGCGTCCTGCCACGTCGTAGCTGTAGCCCGTCACCTGGCCCAGGGGGTCGGTGGCCGAGGCGAGCTGGCCCCAGGCGTCGTGCGAGAAAGTCCAGGTTCGGCCCATTGGGTCGGTGTGGCTCGACGGAAGGCCTTGCGCGTCATAGCGCCAGGTCCACTGGCGGGCCCCGCCTGTCGCCCCGGCCCACGCCAGGGCACCTCCGGTGCTGTCCATCACGGTACGAGTCAGCAGCCGATCCGCGTCGTCGTAGCGGAAGTCGGTTGTGCGTCCGCGCTCCATGACACGCAGCGGGAGGCGCCACTGCGGATGCCATTCGACCTGCACCGCCCGCGCCTCCGGCCGGCCCGCAGCCTGCACACGTGCCAGCGGCAGACGGCGTGTGGCCTCCCACGTGGTTTCCGTGCGCACGCCCAAGAAGTCCTCTTCGGCCCAGGCGAGGCCAGAAGCGGCGTCGATCTCCCGCCTGGCGATGTCACCGGCGCAATCCACGCAGGGACCACTTTGGCCCGCCAGGCGCAGGCGCTGGCCAACCCGCTGGTACTGCTGCGCCCTGACGCGGCCCAGGGGGTCGGTGATGGACACGGTACCGTCCACGCCGTAGGCGAGCTGGTGGCGCGCCACACCCGCATGCTCGCTGTGCACGGCACGGCCTCGTGCGTCGTAGGCCCAGGAGGCCAAGCGCAGGCCGCGCTCGTCGATCAGACCGGTGAGCGCCAAGGGAAAGCGCGCGTCTTCGTAGAGGTACTGGCGGGTGGAGCCATCGGGCAGCACAACACGCGCGAGCCGACCAGCCGGGTCGTAGGCGTAGGCCACGCGGGCGCCATCGGCCCCGACGGCGGCCACCAGACGGCCCCAGTCGTCATAGGAAAAACTCAGGCGACGCCCATAAGCGTCGGAGAGAGCGACAAGCCTGCGTTGACCCGAACCCGAACTCGAGCCAGACACCGTGCCGGCACCTGCCTCAACCCAGTGGGCGGTGATGAGCGCGCCTGCCCGGTACGCCACACGCAGAAGCCGCCCTTGCGCGTCGAAGTCTTCCTGCGTGTCGTCGTCACCCGCAAAGCGCCAGGCCACCCCACCCGAGGTGAGCGGATCAAGCCGCCACAGGCGCCCGCTCACCCCCGCTCCCGCAGACCAAGCGCCCAGGCCCGGCCCGGCAAAGCGCCAGGCCCGTCCATCGGGTCGCGTCACCCAGGCCACCCCCGACCCGACGTTGACGCGCATGGCGTGGTTGTGTCCCCAGCCCGGCAGGGATGAGTTGTAGTGGCGTTCCAGGCGCAGACCGGGGGGGCCGTCCAGATCGCGCTCACGCTGATATTTGTTGCCGTTGCCAGCGAAGATCGGGTTGCCCGCCGACTCGGCCGGGAAGTCGTCGGCGCGGCAAGTGCCACTCGAGAGGAAGTCCAAACCGGCGTTGTCCTCACCCGGCTCGCCCGCATCGGCCGAGGGGCCTCCGTCCTCGGGTGTTCCTGGTGCGGGCGGTCCCTCGGGGGCGGCGCCGTCCGCGGGGCAGGCGGAAAAGCCGGCATTGCCAGCAGCACATCCCAAAGGTGGCGGCAGCGCCTTGCAGACCAAATAAATGGTGCTGAAAAGCGGGCTCAAGTACCTCGGCCCCGTGCGGAAGGCATGGGAGTAGGTGTAGCCCACACCTGCGGTGCAGGACTCCATGGCATAGGGGATACGCCAAGTCACTGGGTCGGTGGCATTGGCCAGCGCAATGTGGGCCTCGGCAGCGCCGCAGTAGCTCGACGCCCGAAGGGCGGGGATGTCCTCGTAAGAAAAGTAGTAGTCCACCTCCTGCCCCGCAGGGCAGGTCAGCGCGGGACCGCCGGGCAAGTTCGCCGTTTGTGCAAATGCCGCACTCGCAAGTGAGACACAGGCCCCCAGCACAAGCACCCGCGGCACGAGAGGGCGGGGACCAATAGACGACCAGAGGCGACGTGACAGGACAGGCATGGGGCTGCGAATCTGGAAAATCGCAGCGATTCCATACGAGCCTCACCCGCGCGGGTGGGCAGCCTCGGTGGATTTGACAGGCCCAGGCGCAGTTGCGTCAGGCAGAGGGCCGAATGCGTCAGGAGACCGCGTACGGCTGAGTGGGCAGGGTGGGCGAAAGGGGGTTTTAGACCCGATCTACCACCGGCCGCCCGGCCTGCACCGAAAAGCTGGCCAGCGTGTCGATGCGGGCATCGGCCCGGGTGACATCGTCCAGCACCCTGAGCGTGGTGCGCATTGCGCTCGGTGTGATCTCGCACACCCCATAGCCCCGCCGGGTCCCCTCGGCGAAGACGAAGTGCGGGTTGTCCTTGAGGCGCCGCTGGGCCTGCTCGCCGCCGGCCGAGCGGGAGGTGATGCTGGTGCCGCAAAACTCAACACCCAGATTCGCACTCTCGGGCCGGGCGTAATCGGCCTTCACATGGCCGACCCAGTTCTCATGCACATCGCCACCGAGCAACACCGGGCTGCGCACGCGGTGACGTTGCAGGCTGTCGGTGAGGCGCCGGCGGGCGGCGCCGTAGCCGTCCCAGCCGTCGTTCCAGACGCGCTCTCCCGAAGCAGTGCGCCCGATACGGCGGCCAAACAGGGTCTGCTGGCCGATCACCGTCCAGCCGCTGGCGGCTTGTGCCATGGCCTGGTCAAACCACTGCTCCTGGGCCGCCCCCAGCAAGGTGCGCGACGGATCATCCAGCGTGGGGCAGGTAGCCGGGTCCACCATTCCGCTGCGGCGCTGAGGGTTGCCGCACACCTGTGCGTCGCGCCATTGGCGGGAGTCGAGCATGACAAGGTCAGCCAGCTGCCCGAAGCGGTAGCGGCGCGGGAGCATGACCTGGTGGGTGAGCTGTGGCGGGGTGCCGCGTGCGAAGTCGGCAGCGCGCAGCGGCATGTGCTCATAGAAGGCCTGGTAGGCGGCGTTGCGACGGGCGTTGAAGTCGGCAGCACTGTTGAGGCCCCAGGGACGACCGTCGCCGGGCAGCAGGCCCGCATAGTCGTTTTGCACTTCATGGTCGTCCCAGGTCACGATCCAGGGGCAGGCTGCATGCATGGCCTGCAAGAAGGGATCGCCCCGGTGCAGGGCGTGGCGCTCGCGGTAGTCGGCCAGGCTGACCACGGTGGCCAGCGTGGGGAAGTTACGCACCGCGGCGGCAGCGTTGGGGTACTCGTAGATGTAGTCGCCCAGAAACAGCACCAGGTCGAGGTTCTCCTCGCGCATATGGCGGTAGGCGCCATAGAGCCCGTGTTCCCAGCGCTGACACGAGGCATAGGCCAGGCGCAATCGGGCCACCCGGGCCTGTGGCTCTGGCAGGGTGCGGGTGCGGCCCACCGGGCTGGCAATTCCGCCGGTGATGAAACGGTAGAAGTACCAGCGGTCGGGCGCGAGGCCCTGCACCTCTGCATGCACGCTGAAGGCCAGCTCCGGCGTGGCCAAGGTCTGGCCGCTGGCAGCCAGGCGAGAGAAGGCCTCGTCGTCGGCCACCTCCCAACGCACCGGCACCGGCGCCGTCCCCAATGAATCGAGCATTCCGGGTGCGATCAGACGGGTCCACAGCACCACGCCGTCGGCGGCCGGCGAACCACTGGCGACACCCAAGCCAAACGGGTCGAAACGCCAGCGGGTCTGGGCATGGGCGCCACGCGGCAGCCAATGCATGCCGGCCACAGCCAGCGCCACGCGCAAGAGGTGGCGGCGATCCGGGGCGCCAGGCTGAGAGGAAGAGGCGCGGGTGCTCAAGGGGGGATGGAATACGGGCAGGTCTGCGAATTCTGTGATGGACGTATCCGCTCGCGCAGATTTGCGCGCAGGGGCGGTTTCGGGTTCAGCCATGCGAACGATTATGGGGACCGCCCGGCCAATCCGTCGGCTGAACCTGCCAAGTTACGCAGGGCGGCTGCCTGTTCGCTCAGGCCTTCAGGGACGCCTTGCGATCGGCCTGCACCTTCTGTGCCGAGGCGCGCTCGCCAATACGCTTGGTGTAGGTCCGGTGGTCGATGCCGGCGGCGGCCAGCAGGTCCTCGCCGTAGATGGTTTTGCTGGCCAGCGCGACCAGCGGCAGGTTCACGAAAGCGGAGATGTCGGCCTGGGTGAAGTGCTCACCGGCAATATAGGGTGAGAAGCGGACCAACTGCTGAAAGGCTGCAATCGTGGCCTCGAGTTGCTTGCGAATGCGGTCCTTGTTCGCATCGGACAAGGGCGGCGCGCCGAAGAAGGCCGAGCCGTAGAGCTGGCGGGCGCAGATCTCGAGGTGCCAGTCGATGTAGGTGGTGAGCTCACGCACCTTGGCTGCCTCAAAGGGGTCAGAGGGCAAAAGAGCCGGCTCGGGGAAGGCCTGTTCGAGCCAGTCCACGATGGCCTGGCTCTCCGAGATGCTCCCCTGCGAGGTGACGATGAAGGGCACCTTGCCCATGGGCGAGAGGGCGCGCAAGGCCGGATCCTTCAGGGGCAAAGGGGTGTTGACTTCGGTGAAGGCCACACCCTTTTCGAGCATGACCATTTTGACCTTGTTGTAGTAATTCGAGAGCGGGAATCCGTGCAGGGCGATCGGCGGGTGTGTCGTTTGGGTCATGCGCTGTTTCCTGGTGTGTCGACGGGTTGCGAGGCGATACCGGCGAAGGAGCCGAGGGCCTGCGCCTAACCGGCCGGCCGATGCAAAAACGAGTGTAGCGAGGGTCTGATCCGAGGCTGTGACGCCTGCGTGACCCGACATGCCAGGGCAGTCGTGCGCACGTCGTGGCACAGCGCCCTCCTACATCGCATCGCTCCCTCAGCGACGCCTCGCGCGCTCGCAGCCTCGTCAGGATCGCCGCCGGCCTCACAAGCGCTGGGGCCCACGAAGACGACGAACACCCAGGGAGAAATCACCATGACGCACGCCCAGCACACGCTGGCCACGCCCGCCCGCCGGGCGCTGGCAACAATGACCGTATTGACCTCGATCTGCCTGGCCGCCTGCGGCGGTGGTGGGGGCGCAAGCGCCGAAGCGCCGCTGGCCACATCCCCCAACACCGCGGGTGCCGTGGGTTCAGGCAGTACTGGCAACACCAACGACCCGTCCACCGACAGTACGCCCGCCACTGGTGGCCCCGCACAGCCGGGAGACGGATCCGGAGTCGCCGGACCTGTAGCGCCCGGCGGGGATTTCCCGGTGGGCGCCACACCGAGCCAGCCCACGCCGCGTCTGGCACTGGGCGCGCAGTGGTTGGAAACCGGGCCTCTGGCCGACTGGTGGACCGCCGCGGCATCGGGAGACGGGCAGGTGTTGGCAATGGCGGTCAACCCCGGCGGCCTCTATCTTTCGCACGACGCGGGCGCCACCTGGGAGCCGCAGGCGGGGGCAGGCCAAGGCAATTGGTCGTCCATCGACATGGACCCCAGCGGCACTCACATCGCCGCCAGCAGCTTTGGCGGTCTGCTCTGGGTGTCCCACGACGGCGGCGCCAGTTGGGAGGGCAAGTTCCACGACTGCCACTGGCTGGGGGTCACCCTCTCCAACAACGGCCAGCGGCTGGCGGCAGTGGCCAAGTTCGGGCCGCTGTTCACCTCTGACGACGGGGGCGCAAGCTGGGTCCCGCGCCTGCCCACTGGCGACTGGCAGGCGGTGGCCGGGTCGGAAGACGGGCGCGTGCTGCTCACGGCCGCACATGACGGCCCGATCCAGGTCTCAACCGACTTCGGACAGACCTGGACCGCCCGTGAGCAGTCCCGAGGCTGGTACCGGCTGGCAATTTCGGCCGAGGGTCAGCACATGGCGGCTGCTGAAAACGGCGGGCAGATCCATGTGTCGTCCGACTTCGGGCAGACCTGGACGGCGACATTCCAGTCGCTGCCGGTCACCGCACTGTCAATGACGCGCGACGGGCGCCAGTTGGTGGTGGCGGTGCCCATATCAGGCAAAGTGACCACGGATGCCGGGCTGTACTACTCAGGCGACTTCGGTCAGACCTGGCAGGCGCTGGCCACACCGCGAACCTGGCGCGCAGCCGCCCTGTCTGGCGACGGCAACGCACTGGTCGCGGCAGCGAGGGGCGAAGGGGTCGACCCTATGGCCATCGCCCCGGGCCTGCCGGGTGGCCACATCTTCGTGACGCGGGCTAGTGCGGTGACCGCGTCAGCAGGCAGCGCCAGCCACTGAGCTCCTCTGAATGCGGGGCGCGCCGCCGGGCAAGATCGCAGCAGGGAGATCCGCGAACGCAAGCGCAGGCGGCAGGGCCTGCAAGGCCCCCGGTCTCAGGCCAGGGCCTGGGCCAGGCGAGCGATGCCCTCGCGGATCTTGTCTTCGTCGGCGGTGGCGAAACTGAGGCGGAAGCTGGCCAGGTCAGGGTCCTTGGCGAAAAACGGCGCACCAGGGACGAAGGCCACGC
Organism: Ramlibacter sp.; assembly: GCF_029866045.1. GTDB lineage: Bacteria > Pseudomonadota > Gammaproteobacteria > Burkholderiales > Burkholderiaceae_C > Ramlibacter. The sequence goes on from NZ_JARXAB010000029.1 coordinate 8,698, forward strand.
CACGGTCAATGGCGCGACGGGCCAGTTCGCTGGCGTCGCGCAGCTTGCCGCCGGCGCCGGTGAGACGCGCCCAGACGAACAGGCCGCCCTGGGGCGCGGTGAACTCGACCGCGTCGCCCAGGTCGCGGCGCAGCGCATCGCCCAATGCCTGGGCACGCTGTCCGTAGACACGGCGCACATTCGCCAAGGTGGCGGGCATGCGGCCAGCGGCCAGGTAGGCCGCTGCGGTGGCCTGGGCAAAAGTGCTGGTGTGAGCATCGCTGAACTGCTTGCACATGGTGGCCTTGGCCAGGAGCTCCTGCGGCGCAACCAGCCAACCCACGCGCAGACCGGGACTGAGCACCTTGCTCAGGCTGCCGCAGTGCACGAGCAACTCTCGGCTGCCTGGCACCTGGGCTGACAGGGCCAGCAGACTGGGCGGCGGCGGTGCATCGAAGTACAGGTCGCCGTAGGGGTCGTCCTCGACGATCAAGGTGCCGGTGCGCACCGCAATTTCCAGGATGCGCCGGCGACGCTCCAGCGAGAGCAGGGCCCCGCTGGGGTTGCCGAAGGTGGGAATGAGGTAGACGAACTTGGGCCGGTGCTCTGTGATGAGCGCCTCGAGCCGGTCGACCTGCACACCCTGGTCATCGACGGGGGCACTGACCACATCGGCGCCGTAGAGGCGAAAGCACTGGATCGTGGCCAAGAAGGTCGGCCCCTCGACGATCACCTTGTCGCCCGGCCCCACCAGCGTCTTTCCCAGAAGGTCAAGGGCCTGCTGGCTACCGGTGGTCACGATGAGATCGGTGGGCGAAATCGCCTGGACGCCTTTGGACTGCATGAAGCCGGCCAGCTGCGCGCGTAGCGGGTCGTAGCCCTCGGTGGCGCCGTATTGCAGGGCCGCGCCGGGGTTCTCGGCCAGAGCGCGCTGGCTGGCCTCCCGCAGGCCTTCAACGTCAAACATCGCGCTGTCGGGGAAGCCGCCGGCAAAACTGATGATCCCGGGCTTGCCCAGGAGCTTGAACAGCTCGCGGATGGCGGAGGTTTCAACGTTGCCGAGGCGGTCGGCGAAGGGAATGGCAGGTGGGGGCATGGTGGCGTTCATCAAACCCTCCCCGGACTTGCCCGGGGCTGGGGCGTAGCCCTCCATCGTAGCCAAGTCGGAGGGCGGTCCCGCGCAGGTCCCCGCGCGGTCGGTTAGAAGCCCGCAACCAAGCCGTCACGCCGGGGGTCACTGGCGCAGACATAGCCCTCTACCGCCGGATCGCCAGCACGCCAGATGAACTGGCCTGCGCCGAAGTCCT
>NZ_JARXAB010000113.1 GCF_029866045.1 Ramlibacter sp.
ATTGGCGCGGCCTTCGGCCCGGCGCAGCAGGCCGCCGCTCCGGGGCAGGCGGTTGAACCTGCTGCCCCACCGGCGCGGATGCCGGGACGCGCTCCGCAGTGGAGCCTCTTTCACTTTGCCAGCCAGCGCGAAGGCGCCGCCGCCGAAGACGCCGGGGCGGCCTATCGTTTGCTGATCGACGCCGCGTGTTTTGCCGACACCCACGGCTTTGCCGCGGTCTGGACCCCCGAACGCCACTTTCACGGCTTTGGCGGGCCCTTTCCCAACCCGGCGCTCATCTCCGCTGCGCTGGCCATGGTCACCCGCCATGTGCAGCTGCGCGCGGGCAGCTGCGTACTGCCCTTGCACCATCCGCTCACGGTGGCCGAGGACTGGGCCCTGGTCGATCGGCTCTCGGGCGGCCGGGTGGGCGTGTCCTTCGCTGCCGGCTGGCAGCCGCAGGACTTTGTGCTCGCGCCGGCGGCGTGGGCAGGCCGGCGCCAGCAGATGTTCGAGGGCATCGACGCGGTGCGCCGCTTGTGGCGGGGCGAGGCTCTGGCCTGGCCCGGGCCTGAGGGACAAACGGTGACGGTGCGCACCCTGCCGCGGCCTGTGCAGGCTGAATTGCCGGTGTGGGTGACGGTGGCTGGCAACCCGCAGACCTTTGCCGAGGCCGGCCGTGCCGGATGCCATGTGCTCACTCACTTGCTGGGGCAGTCGGTCCAGGAGCTCGCCGAAAAGGTGGCGGTGTACCGCGCGGCCTGGGACGCTGCCGGCCATCCGGGTTGGGGCCAGGTGGCGCTCATGCTGCACACCTTTGTCGGGGAGGACGAGGACGCGGTGCGCGAGATGGCGCGCGGACCGCTCAAGGCCTATCTGCGCGAGGCCATGGATTTGATTCGCCGGGCCGACTGGCGCTTTCCTACCTTCGCGACGCCCACCGGTGGTGCTTCGCCCGCGACGCCGGAGGGCCAGGCGCTCCCCGCAGGCCAAACCGTCGTTCTCGCCGGGCCCGTCGGGCCAGCCGATGGTCTCAGCGAGTTCGCCGCGCGCCCGCCAACGCAGGAGGAGACAGAGGCCCTGCTCGATCACGCGTTCGAACGCTATTGGCGCAGCAGCGCCCTGATCGGTACGCCAGAGCGCTGTATGGGCCTGGTGGCGCAGCTCGCCGAAATCGGGGTCCACGAGATCGCGTGCCTGATTGATTTCGGTATCCCAGCCGACCAGGTGCTGGCGCACCTGCCCGACCTGCACCGATTGACGGAGCTGGCGCAGGCCAAGCTGGGGACAGGGACGGGGACGGGGACGACGCCGGTAGCAAGGCCCACCGCACATGCCGCGCAGTCTGCAGGTCGCGCCCTCTCGGTGGGGGCCGCGCTCACGCATCACCGCATCACCCACCTGCAATGCACGCCCTCGCAAGCGGCGATCCTGCTGGTTGACGAGGCGGGCCGGCAGGGGCTATCAGGGCTGTCGGCCCTGCTGGTGGGCGGCGAGGCGCTCCCGCCTACGATGGCCAGCGCGCTGTGCGATCAGGTGCCCGGTCTGGTGCTGAACATGTATGGCCCCACCGAGGCCACCGTGTGGTGCAGTGCCTGGGCGCTGCCTGCACGGGCAGCATCGCGGGAGTCCGGTGGCATGCCCGGTGGCATGGCGGGTGACATGGCGGGTGACATGGCAGGGCAGGCCTCCGGGTCGATGGAGATCTCCCTGGGCCGTCCGCTGTCTAACACCGAACTTCACCTGCGCAACGCCTGGGGTCAGGAGTGTCCGGCCTTTGTCCCGGGCGAACTCTGCGTCTCGGGCGCCTGCCTGGCGCAGGGTTACCACGCGCGCCCCGCGCTGGACGCCGAGCGCTTTGTCGACGACCCCCTGCGCCCGGGCCGCCGGCTGTACCGCACCGGCGACCAGGTCCGGCGCGAACCGGACGGCCGCCTCGCCTTTCTCGGCCGGCTGGACCACCAGGTGAAGATCCGCGGGCACCGCATTGAGCTGGGCGAGATCGAGTCCGCGCTGGCCTCCATGGACGGTGTGCGCGAGGCGGTGGTGGTAGCCTGCCGCGACAGTGTGGGCGAGGCCTGGCTGCAGGCCTTCGTCACCCCGCGTCCCGGGCAGTCCCCCCAGCCTCTGGATCTGGCGCGCGCTCTAGGACGACAGCTGCCGGAGTTCATGCTGCCACGGGGTATCGCCCTGCGCGATGACTTGCCCAAGACACCCAACGGAAAGATCGACCGCCAGGCGCTGGTGGCAGCCAGTCGCACGGGCGAGCCTCGGCGGCTGATGCCATCGACGCCGACACATCAGCCACATCAGCCACATCAGCGACATCCCTCGCGGCCAGCGCCTGCGCTGGTGGCCAGCACGGTGACCCTGCCAGGCCGGGGGTGCTTGGCAGCGACTGCGAGCACACCGCAGGCGCTGGAGGCGCTGGAGGCCGTCGTGGCCCAGACCTGGCGCACGGTGCTGGGCCGGCAGGAGGTGGGACGCGAGATCAACTTCTTCGACCTTGGCGGTCACTCGCTGGCTGTCATCCAGGTGCAGCGGCGCCTGCGCGAGGCCTGCGGGGTCGAGATCCCGGTGACTGACATGTTCCGTTTGACCACAATTTCCTCGCTGGCCCGTCACCTCGCCGCGAACTCGGCGGCGACCGCTGCGCCCCTTGCAGCCAGCATGTTCTCCGTTGCGCAGGACCGTGCGATGGCGCGCCGCGCCTTGCGCAACAGCCTTTCGGGCTGAGGGCAGGCCATGGAAAGTGCATCTGCCCCCTCTGGCTCGGTCGCGGTCGTGGGCCTGGCGGGGCGATTTCCCGGTGCGCCCGACTGGCGCACTTTCTGGCGCCTGCTGCGTGAGGGCCGTGAGGCCACCTGCTGGCTGGATGAGGCTGCCTTGCGCGCGGCTGGCGTGAGTGCCCGCGACCTGGCTGACCCCGCCTATGTGCCTGCCTGCCTGCCGCTGGCAGACATGGAGTGCTTTGACGCCCGCTTCTTCGGCATAAGCCCCCGCGATGCGGCGGTGATGGACCCGCAGCACCGGCACTTCATCGAATGCTGCTGGGAGGCGATGGAGGACGCCGGTCATGTGCCTGGCAGTGGGCCAGGGCGCTTTCCCGGCGCCGTCGCGGTCTTCGGTGGTTGCGGGCTGCAGGCCTATTTCGCCCGGCACCTGCTGCCCAACGCGGAGTTGCTGCGGACCATGGGCCTGTTCCTGTTGCGCCACACCGGCAACGACAAGGACTTCCTCACCACCCGGGTCTCCTACCTGCTCGACCTGCGCGGGCCCAGCGTCGGCGTGCAGACGGCCTGCTCCACCTCCTTGGTGGCGGTGCACTTGGCGGCGCAGAGCCTGCTGGCCGGCGAGTGCGACATGGCGCTGGCCGGCGGCGTGAGCATCGAGCTTCCGCATCGCCAAGGCTACCGCCACGCGGCCGGCGAAATTCTCTCGCCTGACGGCCGGTGTCGCGCCTTCGATGACGCCGCAGCGGGCACTGTTTTCGGCAGCGGCGTGGGCGTGGTGGTGCTACGGCGCCTGCAAGATGCGCTGCGTGATGGCGATGCCATCTGGGCTGTCATCCGCGGCTCCGCCATCAACAACGACGGTCGCGCCAAGGCCGGCTACCTGGCGCCCAGCCAGGACGGTCAGGCCGAGGTTGCGGCCGAAGCCCTGGCGATGGCCGGCCTGCAGGCGGCCGACATTGACTACATCGAGGCCCATGGAACCGGCACGCCCGTGGGCGACCCGATCGAGGTGGCGGCCCTGTCCCAGGCCTACGCGGGTGCGGCGCCTGGCGCCATCGGGCTGGGCTCGGTCAAGAGCAATATCGGGCATCTGGACACGGCCGCCGGCGTGGCCTCCCTGATCAAGGTGTGCCTGGCCCTGCGCCATGGCCAGTTGCCCGCGAGCCTGCACTTCCAAAGGCCGAACCGTCGCTTCGGCGCCCATCTTCCGCTGCAGGTGCTCGCCGAGGCGAGAGCCTGGCCGTCCGGCGCCCGACCTCGGCGCGCTGCGGTGCACGCGCTGGGCGTCGGCGGCACCAATGCGCACCTAGTCCTAGAGGAGGCGCCTCGTCCACCCGCCACGACCCCCCGCCCTCTGTCTTGGCAGTTGTTGCCGCTGTCGGCGCGCACGCCCCAGGCCCTGGTGGCCCTGGAAGCGCGTTGGCAAGCCTGGCTGGCAGACGAAGCGGGCGATCCACTGGGTGCAGCGAATGCGGCGGGCCCGATGGAGTTGGCGGACCTAGTGGACGCGGCCTTCACCCTGCAGGAAGGGCGCATCCACCAGCCCTGTCGATCGGTCTGGGTGGCGCGTCATCACACGCAGTTACGCAGCGCCCTGGCAGCGCCGGGCACGCAGGTCGTGTCTGCCCCGCCCATCGCAGGCTCGGTGGCGGAGGCGCCAGCGCGTCGGCTCCACGGGTCGGCGCCGGATGCGCCGCCGCCGGTGGCCTGGTTGTTCCCCGGCGCTGGCTCGCATCGACCGGGTGCCTGCCAAGACCTGCTGGCGCTGCCGGCCTTCCGCGAAGCAGTGCAGGCTTGCCTTGAAGCTTGGCCAGCCGGCGTCGCCCTCGAGGTGGCCGAGGGACTGCGGTCTGCTTGGCTGGGGGAAACCACTGGGCGCGGCCATGCTCACGTGGATGCCCAAGACCGCGACCCGGCCTGCGCGCTCGGGCCGGCGCAGCGACTCGCCGTCCAGCCCGTGGCCCCCGAAGGACAGACCTCGCCCCGGTTCGAATTGCCGGCGCTGCTGGTGCTCGAACTGGCGCTGGCACGCCTGTGGGAGGCGGTCGGCGTCACGCCTTGTGCGCTCATGGGGCACAGCGCTGGCGAAGTGGCCGCCGCCTGCGCCGCCGGGTTGCTGTCCCTGCCCGATGCGCTGGCGCTGGCCTGCTGGCGTGGCGAGTTGCTCGAGGCGGTCGGCGGCACCATGCTCGCGGTCGAAGCGTCAGAGGTGCAATTGGCCCCTTGGCTGGCGCAGGAGGGCCTGGACCTGGCGGCCGTCAACGCGCCAGGACTATGCGCGATCTCGGGCTCGCCGCAGGCGCTGGCACGCCTGGCCGCGCACCTGCAGGGCCTGGGGATCGGGTCGCGTCCCTTGCCGGTGGCGGTTGCGGCCCACTCGCGCGCGGTCGATGGCCTGGTGCCTGTCCTGCTCGAGCGCTGCGCCGATTTGCGATCTTTGCCAGCGTGGCGGCCCTTTCTCTCGGCGCTGGACGGCGAGTGGATCCTGCCGGGGCAGACGCTGCCCCCCGATTACTGGGGGCGGCACCTGCGCCAGCCGGTGCGCTGCGCGCAGGCCATGGCGCGACTGGGGCATGACCATCCGGGCGCAGCCTGGCTCGAGTGCGGGCCAGGCCAGGCCCTGACCTCGCTGGCGCGCGCCAATGGCTGCGGCGAGCGGCTGCTTCTGGCCTCGGCGGGCCGGCCGCAGGAGGGTGGCGAAGACCTGCCTCACCTGCTGGCTGCCGCGGGCGCGCTGTGGTGCGCGGGCGTGCCGCTGCAATGGGAGGCGCTGCGGACCGGCCGGACCGGCCGGCGAGTCTCCCTGCCCACTTACCCCTTCGAGCGGGTTCGGCACTGGGTCGACCCGCCTGCCAATCACCCCGATGACCTGCACGGCATGGCCGGGTCGGTGACGAGCCCGCCGGCCGAGCCCAGGCCCAGCGCTGCGACATCTGCCAAGGCAGGCGCGCTCGCGCCGGCTCCCCGCTTGCCCTTGGGGCCGGATTGGTTCAGCCAGGATGTGTGGGAGTGCCAGCCGCTGCCGCTGGCGCCGACGGGCCACCCCGCTTGGCTCGTGCTGGGGGGTTCCTCAGCAGCAGGCGCAGGCATTCGCCGGGCGCTGGTCGCGGCCGGTGTTGAGTGCCTGCCGGAGGACGCGGGCCTGTCACGACACCCGCCGCCGGCGGTAGTGCTTCTTTTGGGTGCGCTCGATGGCGACAGCCCGGGTCCGCTCTGGCCCCCTTCATACGAGCGGGCTGAGGGGCAGGAGAGGCAGGAGAGGCAGGAGACGGTGCAAGGGCATCCAGGGCAGGTTGGACCGGAGCAAGCGGTCCCCGAGTCGGGCGCCCTGGCCGGCCTTCGGGCGCAGCAGGCCGCGGCTTTTGAGCCGGCGATCGGTCTGGCGCGCCAGTGGCTCGAGGCCGGCATCGAGGCGCCCTCGCGCTGGCTCTTCGTCACCGCGGGTGCCTTGGCGGTGTCGGGCCTGCCCCCGCGGTCACCCGCGCAGGCCCTGGCTTTGGGGCCAGCGCTGGTGATCCCGCGTGAATTGCCCGGTGTGCAGGCGCGGCTGGTCGATCTCGACCCCGATGCCGAGCCCGCCACCTTGGCCGACTGGCTGCGCTCGGAGGCCGCTGCGGATGCGGCTTGGGCTGACCCGCTTCCTTCGCCTGTGGTGGCCTGGCGGCAGGGCCAACGCTGGGTTCGTCGCCGCGCGACTGCGGCACCACCCGAGCCGGCCATGCCGCCGGGCCTGCGCTTGCGTCACGGCGGCATTTACCTGATCACCGGCGGACTGGGGGGCCTGGGCTTGACCCTGGCGAATTGGCTGGCGCGCCGTTGTGCGCCCCGGCTCGCGCTGGTCGGCCGCCATCCGCTGCCGACGGAGCGGCAGTGGGAGCTGCAGGCCCTCGAGGCCGCTGGCGCGCAGGTGCAGGTGTTTTGCGCCGACGTGTCCGACCCCGCCCAGATGGCCCAGGTGGTCCACACCTGCGCGCTGCGTTGGGGAGAGATTCACGGGGTCTTCCACGCAGCCGGCGACATGGGCGACGCGTCGCTGGCGCAGCGGCCACTGGCCGAGATGCGCCGCCTGATTGCGGGCAAGGCCGGTGGTGCGCTGGTGCTGGACCGCCTCTTGCCCGAGCCCATGGACTTGTTCGTGGTGTTCTCGTCGACCAGCGTGTTGCTGGGCCCGCCCGGTCAGGTCGACTATGTGGCCGCCAATGCGGTGCTGGAATCGGTTGCCGCCCGCCGGCCAGACGGCTTGGCGATTCGCTGGGGCGTGTGGGCGGACCGGGGCATGGCGGCGCGGCGCGCCGGAATGGAGCAGACGCCGCCAGCGCCTGTCACACGGACCGGCGCGCGCCCGGCCCTGGGCGTGCAGGTCGATGCGCGCCCGCTCGAGGATGCGCACGCCAACGCGTACTCCCTGTTGGGTGTGCACTCCCATGCGCACCCCCTGCTGGATGCGCACTCCGACGCGCACCCCCTGCTGGGTGCGCGGGTCACGGCGACCGGCAGCCCCTGCTTCGAGGTGCTTCTCGCGCCCGACGCGCTGTGGTCGCTGCGCGAGCACCAGGTGGCAGGGCGCCCCGTGCTGCCGGGGACCGCCTACCTGGAGATGGCGCGGGCTGCGATGGCCTCCATCGAGACGGATGCGGCCATCCGGCGCGCCACCCGAACGCCGCGCAGGGCTGAAGGCCAGAACGACGCGGCCTGGTTGGTCGTTCGCGACTGGGCCTGGGAGGCGGCGATGGTCTTTGCAGACGCACCCCGGCGCGTGCGCCTGACGCTCGATGCGGTGCGGGGCACACAGGAGACGCACTCCAGGCCGGGTGCAGGCGATGCAAGCCGAGTCCATCCCATCAAGCAAGCCTGTGAGTCAAGCCCGGTATCCCCTGCGCCGACAGGCTGGGACCTGCGCATCGACAGCCTTGGCCCGGGCGAGACCACGTGGACCCGCCATGCGCGCGGTCGCCTGGCCTGGGTGGGCGCAGCGACAGATGCGGTCAAGGCGCCCCCTGCGAGGCGGGTGCCTGGCCCCTGGACGAGGGCGCAGGCACCCCAGGCGGCGCACCCCGCACTCACGCTGGGGCCGCGCTGGGATTGCCTGGAGGGCGTAGCGCGCGGGGAGCGCGTGCAGCGCGCGCAGGACACGGGCCACATGGCAAGCACGGAGCGAATGGGTGCGACCGAGGTCAACGGGTGGTCATGGGCCCGTCGCGACGTCGATGCATCGCCTGCGTGTCCCGCTTCGACGGTGCTGCCAGTCGCACGTCTGGCCCTCGCGTCCGAATTCGCACCCGACCTTGCGCAGTTCGCCTGGCACCCCGCGCTGATGGACATCGCGCTCACCATGGGCTTGCCGGCCCGTCAAGCCGGCGAGCGAAGCGAGCAGGCCGGGCAGGGCGATCAGGACGACCTCGTAGCCCTGCTCTATGCGCCGGTGGCCCTGGCTGAGGCCTGCCTGCCGCCGGCGCTGCCGGGGCGGCTGGTCAGCGTGTGCACCCGCAGGGAACGGCTCTCCGGCGGCCGGCTGTCGCTGGACGTGCAACTGCAAAGCACGGAGGGCCCGGTTCTCGGCTGGGTGCGGGGCCTGGTGCTGAAGCCGGTGGATCCCGCAGGGCTGGCGCGCCAGGACACGCCGCCCCCGGGCGCCAGCGTGTTCGCCATCCGGGCCCTGCAGGCGCTGGTGGCGGGCGGCATCCGCGCCGAGGAAGCGTCTGCCGTCTTCGAGCGGGCGCTCGGATCGGCTGCGCCGCTGGTCACCGTGTCGTCGATGGACCTGGCCCGCTTGCAGGAGCGGTTCTCGCCTCCTGTTGGCGGAGCGCTTTGCGTTGGTACCGAAGCAGCCACGCGGTTGCTGCCAGGAAGGGCGGCAGCGCTGGATGGCTCGCCCATGCCGCCCGTGCCAGAGGGGGCATGCCGGCCGGCTTCGCAGGTCCGATCAGACGTTCCCGCTCCTTCGGCAGCCGCCCTCACGCCGGTCGAGGCCGCCCTCGCGCAGGCCTGGCGCGAACTGCTCGGCGTGGCGCAGCCCGGACCCGAAGACGACTTTTTTGCCCTGGGCGGCCACTCCCTGGTGGCGGTGCGCCTGTTCGCGCGCCTGCGCCGGGAGTTGGGCGTCGACCTGCCGCTGTCGACGCTGTTCGAAGCGCCCACGCTGGCCAGCCTGGCTGCGCGTGTGACGGCCGCACAGCCCGCGCCGTCGGCACCGTCTGCGCCGGCCACCCGAAGTGGCAGTGGCAGTGGCAGCGCCGCGCCGCCGACGGATCGTGCGCGTCCGGTGCCCGGCGCGCCAGGCGCTGCGCAGACAGATCCGACGGCGCATCAGAGCGTCGATCCGATCGGCGACGAAAGAGCCGATCAACGAGCCGATCAAAGATCTGGTCAGGCGTCCGATCACACCGCGGCTCCGAGGACACCCGCGCCCTGGTCCCCGCTGGTGAACCTCCGTCCCGGTCCCCGGCCCGCCGAAGGAACCCACCTCCCGAGCCGTCCGCCCCTGTTTTGCGTCCATGGCGCCGGCGGCAATGTGCTCAATTTCCGGCTCCTGGCCGACAAGCTCTCGCCCGACCAGGGCTTTTACGGCCTGCAGGCTCAGGGCGTGGACGGACGTCTGGCGCCGCTGCCCAGCGTCGAGGCGATGGCAGCGCAGTACCTCGCCGCCCTGCGCGAGGTCTGCCCCGAGGGGCCCTATCGCCTCGCGGGCTATTCGGCTGGCGGCGTGATCGCGATGGAGATGGCGCGCCAGCTCCAGGCCGACGGGCAGCGGGTTGATCTGCTGGCGATGATTGACACCCTGTGCCCGGTCGCCGCACGCCAGCGGCTGCCCTGGTGGCGGCGCCTGTGGCTGATGCGCCATTGGTCGCTGCGCTTCGCGCTGGGTTGGCCGGTGAGGCGCCTGCAGGGGCGAGGTAACAACGCTCGCCACGCGCAGGCGCTGGCCGCGCGCGCGCGCGGCGAGGCGCTGCCGCCCGAGCTGGCCGAGGCCGTGCTGTTTCGCAACTTCATCGAGGTGCAAGCGCGCTACCAGCCACCGGTCTGGAACGGCGATCTGCTGCTGATCAAGGCGCGCCAGGCCGAGGTGCCCTATCTGGCGGCCGGCCCCTGCCTGGGGTGGGAGCGTTGGGTACGAGGCCGCATCGAGAGCCGGGATGTGGGCGGTTCGCACTTTTCGGTGATGCGCGAGCCAGGGCTGGGCGAACTGGCCAACGCCCTCCAATCCGCACTGGATAAGCGCGATGGGGTACCGTATCGTCCATGGCCACCACGCACCGCCCCCCGTCCTCTTGGCAACTCGGCTGGCGAATGCTCCGGCGCGACTTGCGCGCCGGCGAGCTGGGCCTGGTGGTGGCAGCCATCCTCCTGGCGGTGGCGGCGCTGACGGCCGTGGGTTTTTTCGCCGACCGGCTGCAGGCCGGCCTGGCGCGTGACGCTCGCCAGCTGCTCGGGGGCGACGTGGTGGTGGTCAGCGGCAACCCGACGCCACCGCAGTTCGCCGCGCAGGCGCGGGCGCTAGGCCTGCAGGTGGCCGCCACCGTGTCCTTTCCCACCATGGCCCGGGCCGATGAGGCCCGCGGCGGCGCTACGCGGCTGGTGGCGCTCAAAGCGGTGAGCCCTGGCTACCCCTTGCGCGGCCGAGTTCGGGTGGCCCAGTCACCGGGTGAGGCGGGCGCGCCCACCGCTGAGATCCCTGCGCGCGGCGAGGCCTGGGTGGATGCCCCCCTGCTGGATGCGCTCGCGCTGCAGGTGGGCGACCTGATGGGCCTGGGCGATTCCCAATTGCGCATCAGCCGCGTGATCACCGCCGAACCTGATCGCGGTGCTGGCTTCATGAGCTTTGCGCCCCGGGTGATGATCCATGAGGGCGACCTCGCGGCCACAGGTCTGGTGCAACCGGCCAGCCGGCTCACCTGGCGGCTCGCAGTCGCTGGCGGGGACCCGGCGGTCAAGCGTTTCCAAGACTGGGCGCAAGCGCAGATCCAGCCCGTGACCGGTTCGTCGGCGACGGCACCTGCTCGCGCCGCTGCCAATGCCCAGACTGAGGCTGAGTCGTCGCTGCGCGGCGTGCGGCTGGAGTCGATGGAGGCGGGCCGACCCGAGATGCGCCAGACCCTCGACCGCGCCAGCAAGTTCCTGCACCTGGTGGCCCTGCTGGCGGCCCTCCTCAGCGCGGTGGCGGTGGCCCTGGCGGCGCGCGGCTTTGCCAGCCGCCATTTGGATGACTGCGCCATGCTGCGGGTCCTGGGCCAGAGCCAGGCAGGCATCGCCCGGGCCTACGCCTTCGAGTTCGGCCTGGTGGGGCTGGCCGCGAGTGCTTTGGGTGTGGCGCTGGGCTTCGCGGTCCATTTTGTGTTCGTGCAACTGCTCGCCGGCCTGGTGGAGGCGACGCTGCCCCTGCCCGGCGCCTGGCCGGCCCTGTTTGGACTGGGCGTGGGCCTGACCCTGCTGGTCGCCTTTGGCTTGCCGCCGGTGCTGCAACTGGCCCAGGTGCCGCCGCTGCGGGTGATCCGCCGTGACCTTGGCGGTCTCAAGCCGGCCTCGTTGGGCGTGCTGGGCCTGGGCGTCGCCGGCTTTGCCGCGCTTTTGCTTGCCGCCAGCCGTGATCCGGCGCTGGGCGGCATTGCGGTCGGTGGCTTCGCCGTCGCGGTGCTGCTGTTCGCCGGTTTGGCGGCGCTGGCCCTGCGTCTGCTGCGGCGCGCCGTCAATGAGGCCACCGCGCCGCGCTGGCTGGTGCTGGCGACCCGCCAGGTCGCCGCCCGGCCGGCCTACACCGTGGTCCAGGTCAGTGCCTTGGCGGTGGGCATGCTGGCCCTGGTGCTGCTGGTCTTGATTCGTACCGACCTCATCTCGAGCTGGCGCCGTGCCACCCCGCCCGACGCACCCAACCGCTTCGTGATCAATGTCCAGCCCGAGCAAGCGCAGGACTTTCAGCAGACGCTGGCACGCGCCGGCGTGGCCCGCTACGACTGGTACCCGATGATCCGTGGCCGCTTGCTCACGATCAACGGGCGGCCGGTCTCGCCCGATCAATTTGACGACGACCGCGCCCGGCGTCTGGTGGACCGCGAGTTCAACCTCTCGCACAGCGCCGAGATGCCAGCCCATAACCAGGTAGTGAGCGGCCGCTGGCAGCCAGGAGACGCCAGCGCGATCAGCATGGAAGAGGGTATCGCGCAGACGCTCGGTCTTTCGCTTGGCGACACCCTGGTCTTTGACATCGGCGGCCTGCGCCAGGAGTCGCGCATCACCTCGCTGCGCAAGGTGGACTGGGGTTCGATGCGGGCGAATTTCTTCGCCATGTACACCGTCGCGCAGATGCCCAACTTGCCGGCCACCTACATCAGCGCCTTCCGCGCGCCGCCGCAGCCTGGCTTTGACAATGCCCTCGTGCGCGCTTTTCCGAACATCACCAACATCGACATGAGCGCCACGCTCGGCCAGGTGCAGCGTGTGCTGGATCAGGTAATTCAGGCGGTGGAGTTCCTCTTCGGCTTTACCCTGGCCGCCGGCCTGGTGGTGCTCTTCGCCGCCATCACCGCCACCCGCGAGGAGCGGGCCCGCGAGTTCGCCATCATGCGGGCGGTGGGCGCCCGTGCCTCGCTGCTGCGGCAGGTGCAACGGGCCGAGCTGATTGGGGTGGGCCTGCTGGCGGGTTTTTTGGCCGCCTCGGTGGCCAGCGTGGTGGGCTGGGCGCTGGCGCGCTGGGTCTTTGACTTCAGCTGGAGGGTATCGCCCTGGGTGCCTCTGGGTGGTGCGCTGGCAGGCGCCCTGCTGGCCTGGGCGGCGGGCTGGTGGACCCTGCGCGAGGTGCTGCGCCAGCCGGTGGCCCAGACGCTGCGCCGCGCGGCGGAGTGAGCGGCGGGCAATCGCGCAGAGTGGCGTTGCGCGGCGGCGGTTGCGGCCGCTGGGCGCTGCGGACTGATCAGGGCAGCTCGGCGCCGCGGACTATTCAGGGCAGCTCGGTGCCGCCCATGCGCCCGACGATCACTTCGGCCCGGCCGGAGAGATAGGGGGAGTTGGGCAGTTTTTCGAAGTAGCGCGGGCGCGGCAGCATGACGGCCAGGCGCGCGGCTTCGAAGGGTGAGAGCTGGGACACGCTCTTGCGGTAGTAGTGGCGCGCTGCGGCCTCGGCGCCGAACACGCCCTCACCCCATTCCACGCTATTGAGATAGATCTCGAGGATGCGCTCCTTGGACAGCAGTTGTTCAAGGGCGAAGGTCAGCACGATTTCCTGGCCTTTGCGCACCAGGGTTCGTTCGCCCGAGAGAAACAGGTTCTTGGCCAGTTGCTGGGTGATGGTCGATCCGCCCATGATGCGGGGCTTGGCGTTACGACCGGCCTGCGCCCGCCGCGCCGCTTGCTGCTCGGCCCGCGCATTGCGCTGCCAGGCTTTTTCAATCGCGTCCCAGTCGACGCCGTCGTGGCTGGCGAAGCCGTCGTCTTCCGAGGCGATCACCGCGCGCTTGAGGTTGTCGGAAATGCGCGCGTAGGGCACCCATTCCTGGCGCCAGCGCAGGCCGTTTTTCCCCTCCTGGGCAATGCGCCAGGCTTCGGAGCGCTGGAAGGCGGTGGACTCGGGCGCGATCAGCGCCATCGTGGCGATGCGCAGCACGAAAAACAGCTGCAAGCCCAGCAGCCCCACCACCACAATCAGCAGCCAGCGCACCAGTGCTTTCATGCCTTCATGCCTTCCGACTCATGCCAAGCGGGTCCATGTCTATATGAGGATCCAGGGTCGCCTGGGGCTGGGACAGGCCCAGCGCCCTAGCGGCCGCTCATGCGGGTTTCCAGGGTCTCCTCCCGGGTGAAGCGAAAGCGCGAGACCACCACGATCTGGTCAGCCTGGCGGCGCATGCCCTCACTGAAGCGGGAAAAGGGTCCGGCGAGTCGGGCAATGGCCATCGCCCGCCGGTCGAGGTTGAGGTTACCCGAACTCTCGACCACCTCCGCGCCCAGCACCCGCCCGTCGTGGTTGACCGTGAGCAGCAGGGTCAGTTCGCCATAGAGCTTTTGCCCGGCCAGGGTCGGAAAGTTTTGCGTGCCGCGGTCCTCGATCCGCCGGCGCAGGGCGTCGTAATAGGTGGCGTAGATGGCCTCGCGGGTCGCCGGACTCACGAAGCGTTTGCGGGGACGGGCGTTTTCTTCCTGGATACGCCGCTCAATTTCGGCCAAGAGTTGCGTGAGCTGGCGGCGGCGCTGCTCGCGCTCGCGCGCCTGGGGGCTGTCGGCCTCAACACGCGGGTCGGTTGGGGGCAGGGTGGCCAGGGCTTGTTGCACCTGGGCCAGCAGGGCGGTCTGCTGTGCCTGCATTGCCGCGACGCGCTTTTGGGTTTCTTCCAGCGCATCGCCGTCCTGGGCTGTGGGCGAGGGCGGCAGTGGCGAGGTGGCCCGCCCGCGCTCAGCCTCGCCGCCGCCAGCGAGCGAGGCGTTGGCCAGGGCCTGCGGCTTGTCGACCCGCTCCTTGCTGCGGGCATTGACCAGCACCACCTCCAGGGGCGTGTCCTGGAAGATGCGGTCAAAGCGCTCCGGGTCGACGATGCGCAGGGTGAGAAGGGCCACATGCACCGCCACCGAAATGAGCAGGGCAATCTGCAGCGTGGTGAGGCGCAGCCGCCGCGGTGCCTGCGGCCCGGTGCCGCGGCTCTCCCCGAATTCACCGAATTCGCCAGGCTCGCCGGGCTCGCCCCGTTTGCGGCGATACAGCGCGCGGGTGACGAGCTCTCGCAGGCCCATAGCCCTCGCCCGGTTTCAGCCTGCTGCCGGCGCGCTGCTGGGGGTCTCACCAGCGTCGGCTTCGGACAGGTCCACCGCAATCGCCAAGGGGCCGGCCACTGGCTCGTCATCGTCGGCACCGTCATCCTCGGCACCTGTGGGCAGGGCTTCGGCATCGAGCCGCTCGCTCACCGTGCCGCCCAGGTCCAGGGCAATCTCGTCGACCGCGCCCAGACGCACCCGCACCCGCGCGCCGCGTGGCAGGCCGTTCGTGCCCATCACCGGAAGCACCAGGGGCAGGGTGTCGGCGCGGACAAGCCCCTCTTTGAACACGGTCGCATCGAGCTCCTGGATGCCCCGCTGCGCCAGGTAGCGAAGTGTCCAGAAGCGCTCCATCCCCGCCTGGTAGGCGTTGTAGGTCGAGTACGCGGCGTCGAAGCTGGAGATGATGGAGAACAGTTCTGCATCCTTGGGCTTGAAGGGCGCCGCTAGGGCGGCGGTGCGCCCGTGGCGCGCGGCGGCGATGATCTGCCACTGGTTCACTAGGTCGGTGTAGCGGCGCAGGGGCGAAGTGCTCCAGGCATAGCACTTGACCCCGATACCGGCATGGGGCGCCGGCTTGGTCCCCATGCGCACCTTCACGCCCGGTGCCAAACTGGCCTGGCTGCGGTAGATGGCGGGCACGCCCAGTTCTGCTAGCCACTGGCCCCACTGGCTGTTGGCAAGAATCATGGCCTCAGCCACGATCAGGTCGAGCGGCGCGCCGCGCCGGCGCACGCTGATCTCGACCTGCTCCTGGCCCGAGGGTTCATCACCCGCCGCGTCGACCAAGCGGAAGTTGTAGTCGGGCCGGTTGAAGGTTTCGGGCTTGCCCCGCACCACCTCGCGCAGACCCTTGAGATGGCGCGCCAGCCGCCACAAGAAGGACAACTCGGGCCGCAGCGAGGCCGCAGGCTCGGGCACCGGATCGCCCTCGTACTCGGGGTTGCTCGGGTCTTCCAGCCAGGGCTCGGTGATGGTGGCGTCGAGTTTGTCGTGACGCAGGTTGTGGGCAATGGCCACCCGCTCCAGCCGGGTGTCGGCACCCTGGATCGCCAGGGTGGCCTCGTCAAAGCGCACGTAGAGCGAGACGGCCGGGCAGTCGCGCCCCTCTTGCAGGGTGTAGGCCTGTACCACCGCGTCGGGCAGCATGGTGATCTTGTGCCCCGGCATGTAGACGGTGGACAGGCGCTGGCGCGCCACCTGATCCACCGCGGAGGCAGGTGCCAGCGCCAGGCCAGGCGCGGCGATATGCACGCCCAGGGTGACGGTGCCCGAACCCAGGCCCTGCACCGACAGCGCGTCGTCGATCTCGGTGGTGGCCGAGTCGTCGATGGACCAGGCCGGCACCGGTGCCAGCGGCAGTTCGTCGGTGATCGGGGGCGCCTCCAGGGGGGGGAATCCGGTGCCCTTGGGGAAATGCTCGAACAGGAAACGCTTCCAGTGGAACTGGTAGGCCGATTCGATGGCGCCTGCTTGCCGAAGCAGGTTCAGCGGTGCCAGCTGGGTGCTGCGCGCGGCCTCGACCACCGCCTTGTATTCGGGCGAGTTCTTGTCCGGCTTGAACAGGATGCGAAAGAGCTGCTCGCGGATCGCGTCGGGGCATTGGCCGGCGGCCAGCTCGCCGGCCCAGCCATCGATCTGGGCCTGGACCTGTTTTTTCTTTTCGATGGCGGCCAGAGCCTGCTGCACGATCTCGGCCGGCGCCTTGCGAAAGCGCCCTTTGCCGGCGCGCCGAAAGTAGTGCGGCGCCTCGAACAGGCGCAGGAGGGCTGCCGCTTGTTGCTCGAGGCTGGCCTGGGCGCTGAAGTACTCGCGCGCCAGGTCGGCGAAACCGAACTCTTCTTCGGGCGCGAATTCCCAGGCCAGCGCAAGCTCGATCTCGGCGGCCACGCGCTGGGCGCCTGCAAGCAGGTCGGCGGGGCTGGGCTTGTCGAAGCGCAAGAGGATGTGGGCGGACTTGACCTTGACCCGCTTGCCGGTCTCAAGCTCCACCTGGGCCGAGGCCTCGGCCTCGGACAGCACGCGGCCGGTGTGAAATTTGCCGGCGTCTTCATACAGAACGAACATGCCCGGATTGTCCCACGCAGGCTGGACAGGACGGGGCTACTCCTGACGCCAGCGGCGATAATTCGGGGCCATGCCCGCCGTCATCGAAAAACCCTCCCTGTTGCAACGGGCCGCACCTTTGGTGCGCGGGTTCGATGGCCCCTTGGCCTTCGCCGTCTTCATGCTCGCTTGTGCCGGCCTGCTGACCATGTATTCCTCCGGCTTCGACCACGGCACGCGCTTCGTGGACCATGGCCGCAACATGCTGATTGCCGGCTTTGTCATGTTCGTCATCGCCCAGGTGCCACCCCAGCGCCTGATGACGCTGGCGGTGCCGCTCTACACCTTGGGCGTGGCCTTGCTGGTGGCGGTGGCCTTGTTTGGCATCACCAAGAAGGGGGCCAAGCGTTGGGTCAGCGTTGGCATCGTCATTCAGCCCAGCGAGATCCTCAAGATCGCGGTGCCGCTGATGCTGGCCTGGTGGTTCCAAAAACGCGAAGGCCAGATGCGGCCGCTGGACTTCCTGGTCGCGGGCCTCCTTTTGGCCATTCCGGTGGGGCTGATCGTCAAGCAGCCTGACCTGGGCACCGCCCTCCTGGTGCTGGCGGCTGGCCTTTCGGTGATCTTTTTTGCGGGCCTGTCCTGGCGCCTCATCATCCCGCCGGTGCTCCTGGGGCTGCTCGGCATCATCTTGCTGGTGGTGTTCGAGGCGCAGCTGTGCGCGCCTGGGATGGACTGGCCGCTGCTGCATGACTACCAGCAGCAGCGGGTGTGCACCTTGCTCGACCCCGGCAAGGACCCGCTGGGCAAGGGCTTCCATATCCTCCAGGGCATGATCGCCATCGGCTCCGGCGGTATCTTCGGCAAGGGTTTCATGCAGGGGACGCAGACCCATCTGGAGTTCATCCCCGAGCGCACCACCGACTTCATCTTCGCCGCCTTCTCTGAGGAGTTCGGGCTGCTGGGCAACCTGTTCCTCATCGCGGGTTTTGTCGCTCTGGTGCTGCGCGGCCTGACGATTGCCTCCGAGGCCTCGACCGTCTTCTCCCGCTTACTGGCGGGCGCAGTGACCATGATTTTTTTCACCTATGCCTTCGTGAACATGGGCATGGTGAGCGGCATATTGCCGGTGGTGGGGGTGCCGCTGCCCTTCATCAGCTATGGCGGTACCGCCATGGTGACCTTGGGCCTGGGCCTGGGGATTCTGATGTCCATCGCCCGCAGCAAGCGGCTGGTGCAGACATAATCGTCTGATGATTTCCCGCGAACCGACCCTCGAACGCCTGGACACCGCCCGGCGCCTGCTGCTCGAGCCTTTTGGCCTGACCGAGTCCGACCTGACACGCGCCCTGGGCGAAATCACCTCGCACCGGGTTGACGACGCCGACCTCTATTTCCAGTACACCCGCAACGAGGGCTGGAGCCTGGAGGAGGGCATCGTCAAGACCGGCAGCTTCAGCATCGACCAAGGGGTGGGCGTGCGTGCAGTGAGCGGCGAAAAAACTGCCTTCGCCTACTCCGACGACATCTCGCTGGCCTCCCTCCTCGACGCCGCCCGCACGGTCAGGGCCATCGGCGCAGCCGGCGGCAAGGCCCGGGTCAAGACCCCGGCGCGCAAGGTGGCCGCCAGTCGCTCGCTCTATGCGGGCCTCGACCCGATCGCCACCCTGGACAGCACCGCCAAGGTCGAGCTTCTGGGCAAGGTTGAAAAGCTCGCCCGCGCCCGTGACCCGCGCATCGTGCAGGTCATGGCGGGTCTCGCTGCCGAATGGGACGTGATCATGGTGGCCCGCGCGGACGGCACCCTCGCCGCCGATGTGCGCCCGCTGGTGCGGCTGTCGGTGAGCGTCATCGCCGAGCAGGCGGGCCGGCGTGAGTCGGGCGCTGCGGGCGGCGGCGGCCGCTTCGGCCTGGCCTATTTTGACGACGCCCGGATCACCACCTATGTGGATGAGGCGGTCAAGGCTGCCCTCACCAACCTCGAGTCACGTCCGGCCCCGGCTGGCGAAATGACCGTGGTGCTTGGCCCCGGCTGGCCCGGCGTCTTGCTGCACGAAGCCATCGGCCACGGCCTCGAAGGCGACTTCAATCGCAAGGGCTCGAGCGCGTTCTCCGGCCGTATCGGTCAGCGTGTGGCCGCCAAGGGCGTCACCGTGCTCGACGACGGCACCATTGCCGACCGTCGCGGCTCGCTCAACGTCGACGACGAGGGCCATGCCAGCCAGCGCAACGTTCTCATTGAGGACGGCATCCTGCGCGGCTACATCCAGGATTCGCTCAATGCCCGCCTGATGGGTGTCAAGGCCACCGGCAACGGTCGGCGCGAGAGCTATGCGCACATTCCCATGCCGCGCATGACCAACACCTACATGCTCAGTGGCGACAAGGCGCCCGAGGAGATCGTGGCCAGCATCAAGAAGGGGCTGTACGCCACCAACTTCGGCGGCGGCCAGGTCGACATCACCTCGGGCAAGTTCGTCTTTTCCGCCAGCGAGGCCTACTGGGTCGAAAACGGCAAGATCCTCTACCCGGTCAAGGGCGCCACCCTGGTCGGCAACGGCCCGGACGCGCTCACTCGCGTGTCCATGATCGGCAACGACATGGCGCTCGACTCCGGTGTGGGTACCTGCGGCAAAGAAGGTCAGAGCGTGCCGGTGGGCGTGGGCCAGCCCACTCTGCGCATCGACGGACTGACCGTCGGCGGTACCGCCTAACGCGGGCGCATCGCTACGCCTGAGCAAAAGCCGTGTTGTTCAGTTCTCTCGGAAGGTCGCGCTTTCACACAGGCGGTTGCGCAGGCGACACCCCTGCTGGTCTGACCGTCCGTTTTGTGTGCTAAATTGCCTCTCATGCCTTGCCACAGCGTTTTCTTTTTTGGCTACTTTTGGTACTTCTCCAGCCCCACCGGCGGCCGAGAGACCTGAGCGCACCAAAAAAACGCACTCAAGAATCCCGAAAAACCGCCGGTCCCCACCGGCGGTTTTTTTTCGCCCCTTGCAATCCCTCTCGAATCACAACTTGAACAGGAGCCCCCCGATGTCCGCCAAGCCCACCACCGATACCTCCTGGTATGCGAACCCCGTCGACAAGACCAGCCAGACCGACGACCAGCGCATCAAGGACATCACTGTGCTCCCACCGCCCGAACACCTCATCCGCTTCTTCCCGATCGCCGGCACGGCGGTGGAGCGGCTCATTACAGACACCCGCCGTCGCATCCACAACATCATGAGCGGCAAGGACGACCGCCTTCTGGTGATCATCGGCCCCTGCTCCATCCACGACCCGGCCGCCGCCCTCGACTACGCCCGCCGGCTCAAGCCTTTGCGTGAGCAGTACGCCGACACGCTCGAGATCGTGATGCGGGTCTACTTCGAAAAGCCCCGCACCACGGTCGGCTGGAAGGGCTTGATCAATGACCCCTACCTCGACGAGAGCTACCGCATTGACGAGGGCCTGCGCATCGCCCGCCAGCTCCTCATTGAAATCAACCGCCAGGGACTGCCCGCTGGCAGCGAGTTCCTCGACACCATTTCGCCCCAGTACATCGGTGACCTGATCTCCTGGGGCGCCATTGGCGCACGCACCACCGAGAGCCAAGTCCACCGTGAACTGGCCTCGGGCATCTCGGCGCCGATCGGCTTCAAGAACGGCACCGACGGCAACATCCGCATCGCCACCGACGCCATCCAGGCGGCAGCCCGTGGCCACCACTTCCTCTCCGTCCACAAGAATGGCCAGGTCGCCATCGTGCAGACCCAGGGCAACAAGGACTGCCACGTCATCCTGCGTGGCGGCAAGGCGCCCAACTACGACGCGAGCAGCGTCGCGGCTGCCTGCAAGGACCTGGCCGCTGCGGGCCTGCCCCCCAGCCTGATGGTGGACTGCAGCCATGCGAACAGCAGCAAGCAGCATGAGAAGCAGCTCGATGTGGCGGTCGATATCGCCCAGCAGCTCGCCGCGGGCTCACGCAGCATCTTTGGCGTGATGGTCGAGAGCCACCTGGAGGCTGGCGCTCAGAAGTTCACCCCTGGCAAGGACGAGGTGAACAAGCTGGTCTATGGCAAGAGCATCACCGACGCCTGCCTGGGTTGGGAGCCCTCGCAGCAGGTGCTGGCGCTCCTGTCGGAGGCGGTCCGCAAGCGGCGCGCCTGAAGACGCGGCCCTTGGTGGGTCGGGGGTGACCGCCCAGTCCTGCGTGCGTTCAGCGCGCGCTCGTCAATGACGCGCGGCGCTCAGTGCGCCAAGGCCGCGAGCAGCTTGGCGTGAATGCCACCAAATCCGCCGTTGCTCATGCAAAGAATCTGGTCGCCTGGCCGGGCGGCGGCCACGACCTGGCGGACCAAGGTGTCGATGTCGGCCGCGACCTCGGCACGGGTGCCCATGGATGCCAGCGCCTCCCGGGCGTCCCAGTCCAGCCCGCCGGCGTGGCAAAACGCCAGATCGGCCTGCTCCAGGCTCCAGGGCAGCTGCGACTTCATCGTGCCCAGCTTCATGGTGTTAGAACGGGGTTCAAACACTGCCAGGATGCGCTGACCCGGCGGCAGTTGCCGACGCAGGCCGTCGACCGTGGTGCGGATGGCGGTGGGGTGGTGGGCGAAGTCGTCAAAGACCGTGATCTGCTTGACCGTGCCCCGGTTTTCCATGCGGCGCCGGACGTTCTGGAAGTCGGCAAGCGCTGCCGCGGCGACCTCGGGCGCCACACCCACATGCTCGGCCGCGGCAATGGTTGCCAATGCGTTGAGCTGGTTGTGCACCCCGGAGAGCGTCCATTCCACCCGCCCGACCGGGCGGCCCTGCCGCAAAACTTCGAAGGCATGGGGCTCGCCCTCGGCACTGAAGTCGCTCACCGCCGCGCCGAAGCTGCGCACCTCGCTCCAGCAGCCCTGGTGCAGCACCCGGGTCAGGCTTTCCTCGAGGCCGTTGACCACCAGCCGACCCGAGGCCGGCACGGTGCGAACCAGGTGGTGGAACTGCCGCTCGATCGCCGCCAGATTGTCAAAAATGTCGGCGTGGTCGAACTCCAGGTTGTTCAGGATGGCGGTGCGCGGCCGGTAGTGGACGAACTTGCTGCGCTTGTCGAAGAAGGCGGTGTCGTACTCGTCGGCTTCGATCACGAAGAGCGGACGCCTGTCCGTCGGGGCCGCGCCGGGGTTCGGCGTCGGGCCGCTCCGAGGTGAACCAGCCCTCTCGGGAGGTCGCGAACCACGCAAAGCCGGGAGCGTGGGGGCGCCGAGCCTGGCCGACACGCCGAAGTTCATGGGCACCCCGCCCACCAGAAAGCCCGGCGCCAAGCCGGCGCGCTCCAGCACCCAGGCCAGCATGGACGTGGTGGTGGTCTTGCCGTGGGTCCCCGCCACCGCCAGCACATGGCGCCCTTGCAGCACGTTTTCCAGCAGCCACTGCGGCCCGCTCACATAGCGCTGCCCAGACTCGAGGATGGCCTCCATGAGCGGGAATTTGGGGCTGCCGTCCGGGAGCCGGGCGCGGGAAACCACATTGCCGATCACCCAGACATCGGGCTGAAGGGCCATTTGGTCGTCGCCGAAGCCTTCGATCAGGTCGATGCCCAGCGCCCGCAACTGGTCGCTCATGGGGGGGTAGACACCGGCGTCGCAGCCAGTGACCCGGTGGCCCGCCTCGCGGGCCAGCGCGGCCAAGCCGCCCATGAAGGTGCCGCAGATGCCCAGGATATGAATGTGCATGGCCCGGGATTATCGGCGCGGGCGCTGCCCGGGCTGGGGCGCTTGGTCCCAAAAGGTGGCCGGTGCATGACCCTGCGAGGCGGACGGGCGCCCGGGGCGTGGACAATGCCGAGTATGGAAAGTGTCGCCCAGGAAATTGCCGCCGCCGCGGCCCGCCTCGTCGTCGAGGAGGGACTGGAGTGGGGGCCGGCCAAGCGCCGCGCCCTCAAGGTGCTCGGCCTGGGCCCGCGCACCGCCTTGCCGGCCAATGACCTGGTCGAGGACGCCGTCCGCGAGTACATCGACATCTTCTGCGCCGACACCCAGCCCGCCGAACTGGCCGCCCTGCGCCGCCTGGCTGCGGTCTGGATGGAGCGCCTGGCCGAATTCCGCCCCCATCTGGCCGGTGCGGTCTGGCACGGCACCGCCACCCGGCTGTCCGACGTTTACCTTCAACTGTTTTGTGACGATCCGAAGTCGGCCGAGATCACCCTGATCGACAAGGGTGTGGCCTTCGAGGCGCGCAGCGTCAATGGCTTCTTGGGCGAACCGGTCGATGCCCTGAGCGTCTCGGCCCGGTGTGCCGAGTTGGGGGAGTCCATCGGGGTTCACTTGCTGATACACGATCTGGGCGACCTGCGCGGCGCCTTACGACCCGACGCTCGTGGCCGGCCGCCCCGGGGTGACCTGGCTGCCTTGCGCGCGCTGATGACAATGGATCTGGAGGCTGGCCATGTCCAGCGTTGATGACCGCGCCGGGCAGAGCCTGTCCACGTCAAAGCGGCGCTGGTTGCTCGGTGGCGCGGCCTTGGCCGCTACTGCCGCCGGCGCCGGCCTGGCGGTGTGGCGGTTGCAACCTGGCAAGCCTGTGCCGGCGGCGGTTCAGGCCTTATGGCGTCTGAGCCTGCCTACCCCCCAAGGGACACCCTTGGCCCTGGCAGAGCTCCGGGGCCGGCCGATCTTGCTGAACTTTTGGGCCACCTGGTGCCCGCCATGTGTGGAGGAAATCCCGCTTCTCGACGCTTTCTATCGTCAAAATTCGCCAAATGCATGCCAAGTGCTTGGCGTGGCTATTGATCAGGCTGCCTCGGTGCAGCGCTTTCTGGCTCGTAGCCCGGTCAGCTTCCCTATCGTGCTGGGCGGTCTGGAGGGTAGCGAGCTCGCCCGCAGCTTTGGGAATGAGTCGGGTGGTCTGCCGTTTTCCGTCATTTTGGGAGCAGATGGCGGCATTATCGACAGAAAAATGGGGCAATTAACCCCGGAGCTGCTCGCCCGCTGGCAGCAAGCCGCACGCACCTGAGCCCTGATGCCGGGCTTTTGACCGTCCCGACCCATCGCCTGTTCGGATGCGGGCGGCGCTGAATGAGGACCTACTGCCTCACCCGCCATCATTTCCTGTCAAATCGGTCCAGATAGCCCTTTTTGGGCTACATTCGCCCTTCGATTGCGATTGCTTACGAATGACGGAACCCGGGAGCGCCCATGGACCTGCGAAAACTCAAGACTTTGATCGACCTGGTGTCGGAATCCAACGTCTCTGAACTGGAAATCACCGAGGCCGAGGGCAAGGTCCGCATTGTCAAGGGGCAACCGGCCGTCGTCCAGGTGGCGGCTCCCGTGGCCGCCCCTGTAGCAGTGGCTGCTCCGGCCCCCGCGCTGGCCGCGCCCGCTGCCGCTCCGGCTGCCGCCCCCGAGGTGGCCGCCGGCCACGCGGTCAAGTCGCCCATGGTGGGCACCTTCTACCGGGCCTCCAGCCCCGGCGCCAAATCCTTTGTCGAGGTTGGCAGCCAGGTCAAGGAGGGGGACACCATCTGCATCATCGAGGCGATGAAGATCCTCAACGAGATCGAGGCCGACAAGTCCGGCACCGTCACCCAGATCCTGTGCGAGAACGGCCAAGCCGTCGAGTACGGTCAGCCCCTCCTGATGATCGAGTGATGTTCAAGAAAATTCTGGTCGCCAACCGCGGCGAGATCGCCCTGCGCATTCAGCGGGCTTGCCGCGAGATGGGCGTGACCGCGGTCATGGTCTATTCCGAGGCCGACCGCGACGCCAAATACGTCAAGCTCGCCGATGAGGCCGTCTGCATCGGCCCGGCCCCTTCGCCACTGAGTTACCTCAATGTGCCGGCCATCATCTCGGCCGCCGAGGTGACCGATGCCGAGGCCATCCACCCCGGCTACGGCTTCTTGTCCGAAAACGCCGACTTTGCCGAACGGGTCGAGAAAAGCGGCTTCCAGTTCATCGGACCCTCGCCCGAATCCATCCGGATCATGGGCGACAAGGTCTCGGCCAAGCAGGCCATGATCAAGGCGGGCGTGCCTTGCGTGCCCGGGTCCGAGGGCGAGCTCCCCGAGGATCCGGTGCAAATCCGGCGTATCGCCAAGGCCGTCGGCTACCCGGTCATCATCAAGGCCGCCGGCGGCGGCGGTGGCCGCGGCATGCGGGTGGTGCACACCGAGGCCGCCCTGATCAATGCGGTGCAGATGACGCGTGCCGAAGCCGGCGCCGCCTTTGGCAATCCTTCTGTCTATATGGAGAAGTTTCTCCAGAACCCCCGCCACGTCGAGATCCAGATCCTGGCCGACAAGTACCGCAATGCGGTCTACCTGGGGGAGCGCGACTGCTCGATGCAGCGACGCCACCAGAAAGTCATTGAAGAGGCGCCGGCGCCGGGCATCCCCCGCAAACTGATCGACAAGATCGGCGACCGCTGTGTGGCCGCCTGCAAGAAGATCGGCTACCGGGGCGCGGGCACCTTTGAGTTCTTGTACGAGAACGGTGAGTTCTACTTCATCGAGATGAACACGCGGGTGCAGGTCGAGCACCCGGTCACCGAAATGGTCACCGGGGTGGACATCGTCAAGACCCAAATCCGCGTTGCTGCCGGTGAAAAGCTCCCCTTCGCCCAGCGCGACATCCAGATCCGCGGCCACGCGATCGAATGCCGGGTCAACGCCGAGGACCCCTTCAAGTTCACCCCCTCCCCAGGCCGCGTCACCCTGTGGCATGCGCCGGGCGGGCCGGGCGTGCGGGTCGACTCTCACGTCTACAACAACTACTTCGTGCCGCCCAACTACGACAGCATGGTCGGCAAGATCATCACCCACGGGGACACCCGGGAGCAGGCAATGGCGCGCATGCGCACCGCCTTGCTGGAAACGGTGGTCGAGGGCATCCTGACCAATATTCCGCTGCACCGCGAACTGATGGTCGACGCCAAGTTCATGGCTGGCGGCACCAACATCCACTACCTTGAGGAGTGGATGGCGCAGCACAAGCGCTGAACGCCATTGCCGAAAGCTGCCTTCTTGTACGAACTGCGCTTGCTGTGCCCGGAGGACCGGGTTGACATCCTCGCCGAGGCGCTCGACGCGCTGGACGCGCTCAGCGTGTCGGTGGAGGACGCGGACGCCCACACCGAGGCTGAGCAAGCCTTGTTTGGGGAGCCCGGCATGCCGCCGCCCAAAGAGGGCTGGCAGCGCTCCCGGGTGATTGCGCTGTTTCCGGACGAGGCCGTCGCCCGCGAGGCCGCTGCGTTGCTGCCACTGCAGGATTTTTTTGCTGGCTGCACCGTGCTCGAGGTAGCCGCCTTGCCCGAACAGGACTGGGTGCGCCTCACCCAGTCGCAATTCGACCCGGTGGAGATCACCCCCGAGTTCTGGATCGTGCCCACCTGGCACGAGCCGCCCGCGCAGGCGCGCCAGGTGATCCGGCTCGACCCGGGCCTGGCCTTCGGCACCGGCACCCACCCCACCACCCGCATGTGCTTGCGCTGGACCGCCACCCACCCGGTCGCCGGCCAGCGCGTGCTCGACTACGGCTGTGGCTCCGGCATCCTGGCCATTGGCGCGGCGCGCTTCAGCGCGGGTGAGATCGACGCGGTCGACATCGACCCTGCGGCAGTTCGGGCCACACAGGACAACGCCCAGGCCAATGCCGTCGCCCTGCGTGCCGGCCTGCCGGATGCGGCCCGCGGCGAGTACGACACGGTGCTGGCCAACATCCTGGCCACGCCGCTCAAGGTGCTGGCGCCCCTGCTCTGCGCGCATGTGAAGCCCGGCGGCCACCTGGTGCTGGCCGGCATCCTGGAGCGCCAGGCTGAAGAACTCCAGGCGGCGTACGCGCCCTATCTGGCCCTGGCGGTGTCTGACCGCATGGACGGCTGGATCCTGATGACCGGTCGCCGGCCCTGAACCGGTGATGGGGCCTCGACCCGGAGCCGGGGTCTGCCAGCGTCCACTCACTAAAATCAAGGCGCCATGAGCCTGACCACCCGATGCCCCGCCTGCGCGACCGTGTTCCGGGTGGTGCCTGACCAGCTCAAAGTATCGGGAGGCTGGGTTCGTTGCGGTCGTTGCAGCGAACTGTTTGACGCCCGGGCGACGCTTTCCCCCCAGGTTCCGGTGGTCAGCGAGGTGGTCGAGCCCGCTGCGGCGGGAGACGCTGCCCCGGTGGCGGATACGCCAGAAGTTCAGGAGGCACCCGAGGCGGCAAAGGTGCCAGAGGTGGCAGAGGTACCAGATTTGCCGGAGGCCTCCGAGATCCTGGTGGCGCTCGAAGCGCCGGAGGCTGCGCTGCCTGTCGTGCCAGCCGCAGACAACACGCCTGAGAAGGAAGCGACCGCCCAGGCTGTGGACGGGTCGCCAGCCGAGCCTGTGCTTTCTGCCGACCCGCCTTTCGATCGGGAGGCTGCGGCCACCGACATGCGCGAGCCCACCTGGGCCGACACGCCGGGTACCGCACCGGATACTGTGCCTGTTGCTGCGAATGTTTCCGCGCTGAGTGCCCCGCCTTCGGGCCCTGTCGATTTAGCCCCAGGCAATGGCGCCGGCACGACCCCTCGGGATGACAGCCTCGAAGTGCTCGACAAGGTCTCCTTCATGCGCCGGGCCCGCCGCCATGCCTTCTGGCGCAAGCCGGTCGTCCGCGCCGGCCTCGCGGTTCTGTCCGTGGTCCTGGCACTTGCCCTGGGTGGCCAGGTGGCCTATGAACACCGCGACGAGCTGGCCCAACGCCTGCCCGTGCTCACGCCGCTCTTGTCGGCCCTGTGCCAGCCCCTGCAATGCCGGATTGGCCCGCCGCGGCGCATCGAATCCATCACCATCGAAGCCTCGGCCTTCTCGCGTCTGCAGCCCGACGCCTTCCGCTTGCAGTTCACGCTGGCCAATGCCGCGTCGATGCCCGTGGCCTTGCCGGCGCTGGAGCTCACGCTCACCGACACCCAGGACCAAGCGGTCATTCGCCGGGTGTTGCAGCCCGCCGAACTGGGCCCTGACGCCCCTGTGGCCTTGCCCGCAGCCGCCGAATGGGCCAGCGCCGTCACCCTCACCGTCGCCCCTGCAGCCGCTGGTACCGTGACCGGCTACCGGCTGTTGGCCTTCTATCCCTGACCCTCCCCGCCGCGCACCGGCAAGAAAGAACTCATGGCCGCCGTAATCTGTGGATCACTCGCCTTCGACACCATCATGAACTTCGAGGGCCGCTTCGCGCAGCAGATCCTGCCCGAGCAGCTTCACATCCTGAACGTGTCCTTTTTGGTGCCCACCCTGCGGCGCGACTTCGGTGGCTGCGCGGGCAACATCGCCTATGCGCTGAAACTGCTCGGAGGCAAGCCCTTGCCCATGGCCACCGTGGGCAATGACGGCGACGACTACCTGGCGCGGATGAATCAGCTTGGCATCAGCGCCGAATTTGTGCGCAAGGTGACCGACACCTACACCGCCCAGGCGATGATCATGACCGACCTGGACAACAACCAGATCACTGCCTTTCACCCTGGCGCGATGATGCAGGCCCATGTCACCCGTATCGAGGCGCGCCCCGACATCAAGCTGGGCATCATCTCGCCCGACGGCCGCGACGCCATGCTCCAGCACGCCGAGCAATTCAAGGCCGCTGACATTCCCTTCGTGTTTGACCCGGGCCAGGGCCTGCCCATGTTCGACGGCAAGGAACTGGCGAACTTCATCGACCAATCCACCTGGGTCACCGTGAACGACTACGAGGGCAAGATGCTCTCCGATCGCACCGGCCTGGACAGCGCCGCCATCTCGCGGCGTGTGCAGGGCTTGGTCGTGACCCTTGGCGGCGAAGGCTGCGAGGTCTGGATCGATGGCGAGAAGACCCTGGTGCCGCCGGTCAAGGCCAACGCGGTGGTCGACCCCACCGGCTGCGGCGACGCCTGGCGCGGCGCGCTGCTGTTCGGGCTGGAGCAGGGCTGGTCACTGGCCCGCTGTGCGGCGCTGGGCAATCAGGTCGGTGCGGTCAAGATCGCCAGCCGCGGACCACAGAACTACACGCTTTGATGGAGGCGGGGCAAGCCCCGCATTGATCCGAAGGGCGGCAGGTCAAGCCCCGCAAGGACTCGGAAGGTGGCGGGTCAAGCCCCGCATTGATCGGAAAGGCGGCGGGTCAAGCCCCGCATTAATCGGAAAGGCGGCGGGTCAAGCCCCGCCGCGGGCATGCGTCACGCCGCCGTCGACCACCAGCGTTTCGCCCACCACGTAGTCACCAGCCCGCGAGGCCAGATAGATGGCCGCGCCGGCCATGTCTTCGTCGCAGCCCACACGGCCAATGGGGATGCGTGAGGCGACCTCCTCGCCGTGGTCGCGTGCTTCCTTGTTCATCTCCGAGGGAAAGGCACCGGGTGCGATGGCGCTGCAGACAATGTTGTCCTCGGCCAGACGCAGCGCCATGCGGCGGGTCAGGTGGATGAGCCCGGCCTTGCTCGCAGCATAGGAATAGGTCTCCCAAGGGTTGACCGAGACGCCGTCGATGGAGGCGATGTTGATCACCTTGGCCGGCTGCTTGGCGGCCGCAGCCTTGAGCAGCGGATGCAGGGCCTGGGTCAGGAAGAAGGGCGCCTTCACATTGACGTCCATCACCTTGTCCCAGCCCTTTTCGGGGAAGGTCTCGAAGGCTTCGCCCCAGGCGGCGCCGGCGTTGTTCACCAAAATGTCCAACTGGCCTTCGCGACGGCCGATTTCCGCAGCCAGGGCGCGCACAGCCTCGACGCCAGAGACGTCAGCGGGCAGGGCGACGCAGGTGCCAAAGGCAGACAAGGCCTGGGCGGTGGCCTCACAGTCGGCCGCCTTGCGTGAACTGATGTAGACGCGGGCGCCTTGCTGCAAAAAGCCGCGCGCGATCATTTGGCCGATGCCGCGCGAGCCGCCGGTGATGAGGGCCACGCGGCCCTGAAGAGAAAAGAGGTCGTTCATGAAACATGGGCGGGTTGACTGTGTGTGCGCAGGATAGCGCCTGAGCTGTGGCCCGGTACATCACCTGCGGGACAGTTTGTCGTGTCAGTCAAAACAGACTTTGAATCTGCCAGGTGCTGGCAAATTCCTCGTCGGCCACATCACCAATGGCCATCGTGTTGAACCTCCGACTGACCAGGCCACCAGCCTCCTCCCGCGTCGCTCTCAATGCCCGACCTGTCCTATCTCTTTACCGACCTCCGCGGCTTTCTCATGGGCGTCAACCGCCTGGGGGAGGCCCCGCCCTCCGAGACAAGCCCGTGGCCGCGCGCCAGCGTGTCAGGCGCGCTCATTCCGGGCTGGGAAAGTGATGCCAATTCAGACCTTCAACTGATCGCTGATCCGCAGTCCGTGTTTGTCGACGGCCTGGCCGGGGATCATCGGTTCACCTTCGCACAGCCCGTTCTCCCTGGGCAGGCCCTGGGCAGCTACCCCAAGGATGTGCGCGCTGTCGCCACCCGCGCCGAGGCCTGGTTGCGGGACACCGGCCTGGCCGACGAAGCCCGTGTGGGCATCGAGCTCGAGTTCCACCTCTTCAAGGGAATCCGCTTTGCGACCTCGATGCACCAGAACCTGGTCGAGATCCAGAGTCAAGATGGGTGGGACAACAACGCCGCCGAATTGGGCACCGGGTATCGGGTTGGACACCGCTCGATGCAGTACCACCTGGGGCCGACGGATTCCTTCGCCCCGCTGCGCGAAGCCATGGGCCGACGGATCGCGGGTCTGGGCATTGCCGCCACCCACCACGGACATGAGGCCGGCCCCAGCCAGCAAGAGATCGCGCTGGCACCAGTTGGCCTGCGTCAGGCGGCTGACCAGATCCAACTGGTCAAGCACTTGGTCCGCACAGAGGCCATCGCCGCCGGCATGACAGCCACTTTCATGCCGCGGCCCCAGGCCTATGCCGAGTCCAATGGCCTGCACATCAACTTCTCGCTCTGGCGCGATGGACGCAATGTGTTTTTTGATCCCCATGCGCCCTCAGGGCAAATGCGGCTCAGCCGGACGGCCCTGGGGTTCATTGCGGGGGTGCTGCGTCATCTGCGGCCGCTCAATGCGCTGACCAACCCCACCGTCAACAGCTACAAGCGCCTCAATCACTTTTACTCGCTGATGCGCCCGGCCGGTTGGGGCCTTCACAACCGCACCTGCGCAATCCGCGTGCCCCACTTCGACGGGCCGCAGGATTGCCGCCTTGAAATCCGTTTTCCCGACGCCTCGGCCAACCCCTACCTGGCCTTGGCGGCGCTGCTGTGCGCAGGGGTCGATGGCATCCGCCAGGAACTCGCTCCGCCAGAGGCGGAGTCGGCGGCGCACAAGTGGTACGAGGCGCCTTTTCATGCTGGCCATTGCCACCCTCAGGCCATGGCCCCCGACCTGCGGGTGGCGCTGGAGGCCTTGGTCAATGGCCATGGCTTTCTCACCGGCTCGGGCGTTTTTCAGCAGGCCCTTGTGGACGCACTGGTGCAGGACGCGAGCTTTTTTTGGCACTGGGCTGCAACCACGCCAGCGCCTCAGGAGTACCAGGTTTTTTTCGGACATTGAGCGCTGCTGCCGTCAGAGCAGCCATGCCAGGCTTGCGCATGTCGCGCGAGGGCGTGCCGTGCGGCACGTTTGACTTCGAAAGGGAGATTTCTGATGAGTGTTCAGCAGATCGAATTCGGAAAAGTCGTTTATGAGTCCCCCATGCCAGCCAGCCCGCAGGGCGGCGGCGGCGGTGGTGATGGCGGCGGTGACTCTGCCGCCGCCGGCTGTGGCGGTTGTGGCGGCAGTGGCAGTGGGAGCGGCGGGTGCGGTGGCAGCGGCAGTGGCGGCTGCGGCTCCAACGAGGCCTGATGAAACCAGCCGGGCGCGGGTCTTCTGGCCTGCGCCCGGCAAAGGCGTCACATGAACAATTTTCGCGTCCACCCCTTTCATCTCCAGGATCGACCCGATGGCCCCCTGCTGGTGACCTCGCGCCGAATCATTGAACTCGCGTCCGCTCCCCTGGCCTCCTTCCTCCGCTGGCTGGCCGACGATTCCGCGGCCGGTACCCGTCCCCACATCGTCCGAGCGCGCCTGGAGGCGCAGTTGCTGTCCGAAGGTCTGTCGGTCGACAGCGCCCTGGCCTTTCTCACCTCACACGGTGTGCTCCAGGATTTGGGCTTGCTGGGGACGCGGTTGTCCTGTTTGACCGTGTTTTCAAGGGGTGAGCCCATCGCGGCGGAGTTTGAGTCGCAGTGCCGCGAGGTTCTACCCCTGATGCTTCGGCACCTCTCGCTGCCGTCCGATCTCAACGCCGCCAGCACGCCACCGCCTCACGCGGGGGGCGGTCCCGAACTGTGCCTGCTGCTGCTGGAAGACTACGACGAGCCCTCGGCGCAGACCTTCCACCGTTGTCTGCGCCAGATTCCCGAGGCGGCAGGCCTCGTCGTCTGGTTTCGACTGCGCGCCTTGTGCATCAGCACCCTCTACGTCCCCTCGCAAGGAACCCCCTGCCACTTCTGCGACATGGGTTGGGAGGGGCGGGCCCGCGCCAAGACGCCTGGCACCCATGCCTTGGCCAAACTGCTCGGGGGGTTCGAGGGCAGCAATTCCCGAGCACCGGGTGCGCGTCTGCTGCGGCCTGCCGACCGCACGGTGGCCGCGGCCTACCTGGTTCATCTGGTCGAGGGCCTCACCGCCTTGTCACCGCAGCCCCTGCTACAGGATGCAGTCACTGTGCGCCGTGAGTTGCTGATCGACGGACTCACCCTGACCCAGCAGGCTTCAGCCCACTGGCCGGGATGTGATTGCCAATTTGAGTTTCTGGCGGGGCCCTCCGAATGAACCCGAGGCCTGCATTGGCGCACCAGCGCTACTCTGAGTTGGCTGACGAAGCCGTCTGTCTGGACGTGCTGGCATTCAATGCGCACGCCCACTACGCGCTATTGCCGCAACTGGGGCATGCCGTTCGCTTGACCCACCTTTCCGACGCGCACTTGGCGAACCTCGTTTTTCGTGAGTCAGACGTGGCCGGTTGCGGAGAGCGCATCCGCATCGATACCGTGGTCGGGGAGGGCGTGGCATGGCGGCAGCCGTCGCCTGCGCGCTTCGACCCGGCACCGCTCGGGTTCGCGGATGTCTTGGACCTGCTGGCCCGCACCCTGGTTTCGCAGCCATCACAGCCCGGTACGGCGCGCATGCCCTATCCCTCGGGTGGTGCCCTCTATCCGGTGCTCCCCTTTCTTTGCAGAACCTCCCATGCCGTTACAGACTGGCCTGCGGGGCAGGATATTTTTCAGGTCCTCCCCTTCAGCCGCAGCCTGAACCCGTTGCCCGTGCGTGCCGATGCCTCCACGCTCCTGGCGGCGCTCTCCGGTGACGCCGCAGGCACGCTGGGCCAGCCCGCCTTTGCCCTTGTCTACGCGGTGCATCTGGACAAAGCCCTCTTCAAATACCGGCACCGCGGATTTCGACTCGCCCAGATGGAGGTGGGCTCCATGTACCAGCGTGTCACCGAGCAGGCCCAGGCCGTGGGGCTGGCCAGTCGGGTGTGGGCTGGCTTCAGTGACTGCCGCGTGGCGTCCCGCCTGGGGATCGATGCCACACAGCTGCTGCCCATGGTGGTCCAGTTTCTGGGTCAGCCGGCCAAGCCATGCTGAGCACACCATGCTGAGATTCCCCGGTGATGGATGGAGCCAGCCGGCCCGGGTGGTGCTCGACGCCACCCTGGGCACGCGCAGGCCGCGCTATGCCTGGGCCACGAGCCGAACGGGTGCCAGCGCCAGCGGCTCGGGCCTGGCTGCCGACAGTCTGGTCCGCACGCTGGGCGAGTATTTTGAGCGGCGGCATTTCTATCACGAGGTGCGCGGACAAGCGCAGGGAACGCTGGACGCCTGTCGCCAGAGCGAGCCCGGCGAGAGCCTGGTCGATGATTTGCACCACGCCCTGGCGCAGACCTGCCAGCCCGATCACCTCAGCCTTTTGCGGCAGCATGCATTCCGTCTCAGCCCTGTCGTCCGGCTGCCGGAGTGGCGCGCGGTGTCGGCGCCCACCGTGCTGTTTTCCGTCGGCGGGCCGGGCCTGGAGGACGACTCCGCCTACCTGCCTAACCGGGACACCACCGGCTGTGCCGCTCACTTCGATTTGGCTCGTGCCTTGCAGGGCGCGATGCGCGAGTTCGTGGAGAGGCAGTATTTGCTGCGCTATTGGCTGGTGGGCGCAGGTGGCCGCGATGTCACGCCGGCCGCACTGGCCGGTCTGTGTCCGCTGGGTACCCTGCTGGCGCAACACCTGGCCCAGCGGGGTGAGCTGCGTTTCATTGAACTGTCCTTGGGGGAGGTCGCTGCGGCCATCGTGCTGGCGGTCTATCGCGGCGAGCCAGATGGGCCGGTCCGTTATTGCGTCGGTCTGTCCTGTACCGCTGAGATCGGCTCTGCTGCCGATCGGGCGCTGCGAGAGCTTTGGCAAAGCCATGTGTTTCTGACCAATATGGCCGAACCCGGCGCCGAGGCACTGGTGCACGACCGCTATCACCGCTATTTCATCGAGTGCAACACCAGGGACACGGCGCGCGAACTCCTGGCTGGAGCGCCGTACGCCGACGCCGAGGCCAACGGCCGCTTGGGTGCCCCCCAGGCTGGCACCTGCTCTCAGAGCGACGAGGCGTTCGCCGCCTCGGTCTACCGCCGCTTTGGCCCCTTGCTGGCCTACATCGCGCAGACCACCGTGCTGCATCGACGGATCTGGTGCGTGCGCGTGCTGAGCCCGCGGGCCTTCCTCCATCTGGATAACGCTTCCCACTTCAACCTCGACTGCGCCTTCTCGCGTGACTTCGCCGCCCTGATCCGTCCGGAGCGCCTGGCCAGGATGGTGCCCTTTCCCTGAGCGCCTATTCGTCCCACCCCGATGACCCGCTGGAATGAGAACCTTGTACCCCGCACGGCTGGCGGCCTATCGGTCGTCGCGGCAGGCCCGCAAGACCTGCCCTGCGTGAGCCGGCTCTTTACGCGCTACCTGGCGACGACTGCTTTCAGTGAACACGGCCCGGACGCGGCGCGCCTGCAGGCCTGG
The DNA here is from genome assembly GCF_029866045.1 of Ramlibacter sp. Taxonomy (GTDB): domain Bacteria; phylum Pseudomonadota; class Gammaproteobacteria; order Burkholderiales; family Burkholderiaceae_C; genus Ramlibacter. The sequence continues at coordinate 34,477 of NZ_JARXAB010000113.1, forward strand.
CTGCACGAGATCCTGAGCTCGCACCTGTGGCTGGTGCTGCTGCTTCGATCGCCCCAGTGCGAGTGCGAGGGCGAGGGCGAGTGCGAGGGCGAGGGCGAGGGCCGGGGTCAGGTGCAGGGCTTCGCGCTGGCGCAATACGGGGGCTATGAGGTCGACCCAGAGCAGAGAATCTTGCGCTGCCGGCACCTGTATGTCGATCCTTCGGTGGCCTGCTCTTTGCGCTCTGCCAGCGCACTGCTCGTCGACGCCCTGGTCGAGGCCGCCCGGCGCAGCCCGCAACTGGTCGACGTTTTCCTGATCACCTTTGGCGCCCAGCGGCTCGACGCCTTGCGCCGCGCCTGCGAGCGGCGGGGTTTTCGCAGGATCGGGACCCAGCATCTCGGTTTGTGCACGCAGGCGCCACGCCTGCCGAATGGTCCGCGTCCGCCACCCCGTGCTGTGGAACTGCCTTCGGGTCTGCATCCGATTGCATCGCGCCAGGAAGTCGACGCCGCTCTCTATCGGCAGTTGCGGCGCCAGGCCGAGGCCTTCTTCCGTGAAAGCGGCCGCACGGGTCTGGGGCCGATCGAACTCGACCTCGACCGGCTGATCGCGCAGGCGCTCAGACCCGATTCCCGTGGGCGCCCCGCCGCCTTGCTGGCCCTGCGAGACGGCCAACTGGCCGGCTTCATTGCAGCCGCCCCCGCATGGCTGGCGCCTCTGGAGTGGCGTCTGTTGCAAAGCAGCTTCTTCTACGTGGACCCCGCCCATCGCGGCGGCCGGGTGGGGCTGTCGCTGTTCGAGGGCCTGTCGCGCTTGGCCGCCAGCCACGGATTCGAAGGCGTGTACCTCGGGACCTCGGGCGAAATCCAGACACCGCGTACCTGCCGCCTGCTGGCGCTGCGCGGATACCGCCATCAGGGTGATGTGCTGGCGTTGCGGCTGCAGACTTCGGCGGGCGCGTAAGCCGCATGAAGCGTCCCGCCGGCCTGCTGCACCTGGTCTGGATCAGCCTGGCGCTGATGCTGGCCGGCTTGGTTGCAGGTGCGGCTTGGCTGCCCATCGACCAGGTGGTCCGTGCGCCCGGGGTGGTTTTGGCCACCGAACTGGCCAGCCCGCAATGGGCGCCCTTGGCCGGTCGCATCGCGCAGGTGCATGTCAAGGACGGCGATCGGGTCCGGCGTGGCGAGCGGCTCGTCACCATCGCGCCAGAGCCCTCTCTGCCTGCGCTGGACGAGGCCCGGCTTCGCTGGGTGCGCGCGGCCGCGCTCCATCGCGCCTATGCCGGCGCCGCCGCCCGGCAGATGGGTGCAGCGCCGCAGGAGGTGGCAGAGCCCGATGACGAAGCCATCGCCTTGGCCGTTTCACGCAGCGTCGAGGCGCAGCGCGCGCAGCGCCACGCGCAGCGGCTGGCGCAGGAGCGCGACTTGGCGGAGGCACAGGCCGCCCTGGCGGTCGAGGAGGCTGGGCGCAGGCGCGCACTGGCCCTGCTGCCCCTGGCCCGGGAGAAGGTGGTCAGGCATGAGAAGTTGGCGCTTGAGGGCTTTCTCTCCGAGACGGCACTGCTGGCGCTGCGGCAGGAGATGGTCGAGTCGCAGGAGCAGGCCGGACTCGCGGAGGCCCGGGTGCTGCGCGCAACCGAAGACCTGGCCCGACGCCGTGCGACCCAGGCCCTGCTGCTGGCAGACCAGCGCCGCACCTGGGCCGAACGCAGCGAGGAGGCTCAGCAGTCTTACCTGCTTGCGCGGCGTGAGTGGTTGCGGCTGCGACAGCTTCATGCCGGCGGCGCAGTCGAGGCGCCCATTGACGGTGTGATCGAGCAGATGTCGCCGCAGCTGGCAGGCAACCTCCTTCGCGCGGGCGATCGGCTGATGGCAATTGCGCCTGACGCGGCGCGCTACGAGATCCAACTGCGGGTGCGCAACGAAGACTTTCCCTTTGTCCAGGTCGGGCAGGCGGTGGAGGTGAAGTTCGATGCCTATCCCTATACCGTCCATGGCACTTGGCCCGCGCAGGTGCTGCGCTTGATCCGCGAGCCACTGCCTTCCCCCGAGGGCATCGCCGACTACACCGTGGTGGCGGCGTTTTCTGAGGCTGCCGCTCCCACGGGCTTGGCCGCTGGCCTGCCCCCGCTGCGCACCGGCATGAAGGTGCAGGCCGATGTCGTCGTCGGCCGCAGGCTACCGCTGGAGATCTGGCTGGACCCCTTTATCCGTCTGGGGCGCGAGGCGCTACGGGAGCATCGGTGAGCGCCAGCGGACAGTCCCCTGATCCTGCTCTGGTCGGCTGGCGGCCCGAGCGACTGGCCTGCACCGTGCTGGCCACCTTGTTATCCCTGGTGGCGCTCATGCCGGCGCTGACCGTCGGCCTGATCCTTGACCGTGTCATTCACACCCGGGCGATGGCCACGCTGGCGGCGGTCCTGATCGCCTTCCTGTTTTTCCATCTTTGCGAGCTGGTGTTTGCCTGGCTCAACGACCGTCTGCTGCTTCACATGAGCCAGGCCGTGGCTGCGCGGGAGGAGGATGCTTTTTTGGCGCGCCTGGCCCGCCTTGGCTATCAGGATCTCGAGTCGCTCCCGCCAGGCCTGGTGCAGGAGCGGTATGCGGCACGCAGCGGCGAAGTCCGCTTTCTGATTGACTGGGCGGTGGGCCGGGTGGCGCTGGGCGTTGGGGCGGGCGTCACCGCCACGGCTTTGCTTCTGGTACATGCCGGTCTCGGTGCGATGGTGCTGGCGATGAGCATGGCCTATGGGCTGCTGCTCCTGGCCGCCCAGGGCCCACTGCGGGATGCCGCGCGGGCGGTGCAGGCACTGCGCGACAAGCTCGCCACCACCGCACAGGAGGCGTTTGCCGGATCGCCCACGCTGCGGGCGCATGGCGCGTGGAGCGCGTGCTTGCATCGCTGGCAGAGAGAGCGGCAAGGGCACGACGCAGCGGTGGACCGTCATAGCCAACGGGTCCTGCGCCGCAACCTGATCGGGCTGGCCTATGAGCGTCTGACCCAGGCCGCCATTTTGGGTCTGGGCGCGATGGAGGCCATGGAGGGTCGCCTGTCCGTTGGCCAGTTGGTCATTCTGAATTTGCTGTTCAGGCAGTTCTCTGGCCAGTTGCGTCACATGGCCCAGTTGATCCAGCGGCGCGTCGTCTATCAGGCCTCGCGGCGGGCCGGCGCGGCCTTTTGGGAGACCCTGCGTGCGGACGCGCCGGCCGCTGATCGGGGGGGCGATGACGAACCCTGCGCTGTGCGCGGTTCGGGTGCGAACTCGGCTCACCAAAGAGCGAACTCCGAGGCCTACCCCGCCCTGACCGTGCGCGATCTCGGGTTCAGGGCGCCAGAGGGCCAGTGGGTGCTGCGCGGCCTCGATTTCGGATTGCCTGCGGGGGCAACCTTGGGCTTGGTCGGCGCTTCTGGTGCTGGCAAGTCCACCTTGCTCAAGTTGCTCTGCGGCTTGTACCGGCCAACGCAGGGCGGCGTCTGGCGCGAGGGCCTTCCATGCGATCGAATGCCTGGCAACGTTTATTTGTCCCAGAAGGAGTATTTGTTTGGCGGCACTGTGGGCGACAACATCCTCTTGGGCCGGCCAGCGTCAGGCGCAGGCCCGGATTGGCTGCTCAGTGAGTTGGACTCGCCACCCGACCGCAGACGCGACGTGTCCGGCGCCCGGGCCGACGGCACTGGGCCCACCACCACGTCGGGCGGGTTGGATCGCCTGCCGCAGGCGAGCGATGTGGCCTCCGGCCTGTCCGGTGGGGAGCGCCAGCGCGTTTTTCTGGCGCGGGCCCTGCAGTCCACCCAGGCGATGGCCTCGACCGGCCTCTTCCTCGATGAGCCAACCACCGCACTTGACGCGGCCCGTTCCCAGGCGGTCGCGAGCCGCATGTGGCGGGCGGCCCGCGAGGTCAATCTGCTCGTTTTTGCCACCCACGACCTGGCCTTGGCGGCCGAGGCCGACTACCTGCTGTGGCTGGCCGAGGGCAGGCAGCTGGCCTTCGGGCCGAGCCAGGTGGTGCTGGCGGCCTGGCGCGCGCAGGCCGGTGTGGGCAAGGACACGGCCACGGCCACAGCCGAGGCCGCGGTCTGACTCAGGCCCGCGCCGCCAAACGCTGCCGTTCTCGCCAGGCGATCAACTCGCCAACCATTCCCTTTCGGAAGGCCAGTACGCACAGGACAAAGATCGCGCCGATGATCACGGTCACCCAGGCGCCCACCTTGTCGGCCAGCAAGTTTTGCAGGCCGACCACGATGCCCGCACCCAGCACCGGGCCGAAGAGGGTGCCCACCCCGCCCAGCAGGCTCATGAGAATGACCTCTCCGGACATGGACCAGTGCACGTCCGAAAGCGTGGCAAAGCCCATCACCAGGGTCTTGAGCGACCCCGCCAAACCAGAGAGCGCCGCTGAGAGAACAAAGGCCAGGAGTTTGTAGCGGTCTACCTCGTAGCCCAGGGAGATGGCGCGCGGTTCGTTCTCGCGGATCATCTTGAGCACCTGCCCGAAGGGCGAGGTGACGATGCGGCCAATGGCCAGGAAGCAGGCCAGGAAGACGGCCAGCACCACGTAGTACAGCGTGAGGTCGTCCTGCAGCGGCAGCAGACCGAAGAGGGCGCCGCGCCCAACGCCTTGCAGCCCGTCTTCGCCACCGGTGAAGGGCGCCTGCAGGCATAGGAAGAACACCATCTGCGCCAGGGCCAGGGTGATCATCGCGAAGTAGATGCCTTGCCTGCGGATGGCCAGCAGACCCATGCCCAGCCCCAGGAGCGCCGCTACCGCCATGCCCGCCAGCAACGCGACCTCGGGTGTCCAGCCCTGGCTCTTGATGCACCAGCCGGTCACATAGGCGGAAAAGCCGAAGAAGGCTGCGTGTCCAAAGGACAGCAAGCCTGTAAACCCGAGGAGCAGGTTGAAGGCGCAGGCGAAGAGCGCAAAGCACAGCAGCTTCATCACGAACACTGGGTACAGGCCCAAAAAGGGCGCGGCCAGTGCCAGGGCCAGCAGGCCGGCGTAGGTAGCCCGGGTGAGGGCGCGGTCTGTGGCGGTATCCGATATACGCTTCATGTCAGGCCTCTTTTCCAAACAGACCTGCAGGCCTGTGCACCAGCACGATGGCCATGATGACAAAGACCACCACGCTCGAGGCCTCGGGGTAGAACACGCGGGTCAGACCCTCCACCACCCCCAGGCCCAGGCCAGTGACGACCGAGCCGAGGATGGAGCCCATGCCGCCAATCACCACCACCGCAAAGACGACGATGATCAGGTTGGAGCCCATGAGCGGCGTGACCTGCACGATGGGGGCCGCCAGCACGCCTGCCAGCGCTGCCAGTGCGGCGCCGGCACCGTAGGTAAGCATGACCATCAGCGGCACGTTCACCCCGAAGGCCTGCACCAGCTTGGCGTTCTCGGTTCCGGCGCGCAGGTAGGCGCCCAGCCGGGTGCGCTCAATCAGGAACCAGGTGCCGAGGCAAACGACCAGGGAAGCCACCACAACCCAGGCCCGGTAATTGGGCAGGGTCATGAAGCCCAGGTTCGTGGCGCCCTGCAGCAATTCGGGCACCGGGTAAGACTGGCCGGAGACGCCGAAGCGCTCCCGCAACAGCCCCTCGAGGATCAGGGACAGGCCGAAGGTCAGGAGCAAACCGTACAAGGGGTCCAGCCCATACAGCCGCTGTATCAGCAGGCGCTCGATCAGCATCCCCAGCGCGCCCACGAGGAGCGGCGCCAGCACCAGCGCCAGCCAGTAATTAATCCCCAGCCAGTCCAGCAGCAGCCAGGCGACGAACGCGCCCAGCATGTAGAGGGCGCCGTGGGCAAAGTTGACGATGTCGAGCAGGCCGAAGATCACCGCCAGGCCCAGCGAGAGCATGGCGTAGAACGCGCCATTGACCAGGCCCAGCATCAGCTGGCCGAGGAAGGCCTGGTGGGGAATGCCGAAAATTTCCATGTTGTCGCAGTGAGGTTGCCCCCGGCCTCACTTTTTCACCAGCGCGCACTTGGACTCGGCCAGCGGGGTGAAGGCCATGTCGCCGCTGAGCTTGGACACCAGCTTGTAGTAGTCCCAGGGCGTGGTCGACTCTTTCGGGCTCTTGACCTGGTACAGGAACATGTCGTGGATCACCCGGCCATCGGCGCGCAGGCTGGCGTTGCGGTGATAGAAGTCCGACATCCTGTTCTTGCGCAGGTGGTCCATCACCGTGTTGGCGTCGGTGGTGTTGACCGCCTTGACCGCCTGGAGGTAGTTCATGGTCGCCGAATAGTCGGCGGCCTGGAGAGAGGAGGGCATGCGCTTGTACTTTTCGAAGAAGCGCTTGGCGAAGGCGCGGCTTGCATCGTCTTGGTTCCAGTACCAGCTGTCGGCCAGTTGCAGGCCCTCGGTCGTTGCCAGTCCCAGGCTGTGGACGTCGTTGATGAAGACCAGCAGACCGGCCACCTTCATGCCCTGGGTGATGCCGAACTCTTTGGCCGCCTTCATCGCGTTGATGGTGTCGCCGCCAGCGTTGGCCAAGGCCAGGATCTGGGCCTTGGAGCCTTGGGCCTGCAGCAGGAAGGAGGAGAAGTCAGACGCATTGAGCGGGTGACGCACCGCCCCCACCACGGTGCCGCCGTTGGCCTTGACCACCGCCGACGCGTCGGCCTCGAGCGAGTGGCCGAAGGCGTAGTCGGCGGTGAGGAAGTACCAGCGCGTGTTGCCTGCCTTCACCAGCGCGGTACCGGCTACCTTGGCCAGGGCCACCGTGTCGTAGGCGTAGTGGACGGTGTAGGGCGAGCAGTCCTCGTTGGTCAGGCGCGACGACCCGGCGCCAATGACGAAGTAAGGGCGCTTCTTCTCGGCCGCCACCTTGGCCATGGCGATCGCGGCGCCCGAGCTGGTGCCACCCACCAACATGGCCAGGCCGTCTTTGTCGATCCACTCGCGGGCCTTGGCACTGGCCACGTCGGCCTTGTTCTGGTGGTCGGCGCTCAGCACCTCGATGTTTCGCCCGAGCACCTTGCCGCCAAAGTCTTGCACTGCCATCCGCACCATCTCTGCGCCGGCGGGGCCGTCGATGTCGGCGTAGAGGCTGGACATATCGGTGATGAAACCGATACGTACCGGGCCCTGCGCCGGCTGGGCACCGGCCGGGGCTGCACACAGGGCGCCGAGGAGGCCGATGAAGCCCAGGCTCAGGGCGAGGGTGGCCGCACGTGTTGTGTTGTTCATGGGGAGCTCCTTGGGTGGATCGAAGGGAAGAGGGGAGGGTTCAGGGCTGAACGCAGGGACGAGGCGGGACGGGTGGGGAGCGAGAGGGGAGCGAAAGGGGAGAGAGAGTGGAAAACGAAGGGAGCGGGATCGAGGGGTGGGAGAGCGGGGGGGGGAGAGGGGTGGGAGAGAAGTAAGTGAAGGTGCAGGTGACAAGGGGAGCTATTGCCAGGCCCCTGCACTCGCCCAGAGCCTCCATTCGCTACACGCCCAAAAACTCCTGCAACATGCCCAGGTTGGCCTGCAGTTCGTCCTGGCGGAATTCACGCACGATCGCCCCGCGCTCCATCACGTAAAAGCGGTCTGCCAGGGGGGCGGCGAAACGGAAGTTTTGCTCCACCAGCAAGGTGGTGTAACCACGGGCCTTGAGCCGCAGGATCACTTCGGCAAGCTTTTGCACGATGACCGGTGCGAGGCCCTCGGAGATCTCGTCGAGCAGCAGCAGCCGGGCGCCCGTGCGCAGGATGCGCGCCACCGCCAGCATTTGCTGCTCTCCGCCCGACAGTCGGCTACCCGGGCTATTGGCGCGCTCGGCGAGGTTGGGGAACATGGCGTGGATCTCGGCGACCGGCATGCCGCCCGGCGCAATGACCGGCGGCAGCAGCAGGTTCTCCTGCGTGCTCAGGCTGGCGAAGATGCCGCGCTCCTCGGGGCAGTAGCCCAGCCCCAGGCGCGCCACCTGGTGCGGCGCCAGCCCGATGGCTTCCTGGCCGCACACGCGGATAGACCCGCGGCGGCGACCCACCAGACCCATGATGGCCCGCAAGGTGGTGGTGCGGCCGGCGCCGTTGCGCCCGAGCAGGGACACCACCTCGCCCTCGCGCACGCTCAGGTTGACCCCGTGCAGCACATGCGACTCGCCGTACCAGGCGTGCAGGTCGGTGAGGCGCAGCAATTCGCGGGCAGAAGTGCCTGGCGCAGGCGGCGAGGATGCGTCGTCCGACGGCGCAGGACCCCAAGACGGGTCCTGCGTCTGCTGCAGGCTCGGGTGCGGATTCGGGCGTAAGGTCTGGCCCATGATCAGTGCGCTCCTTGCAGCGCGGCCTGGGCGCCAGCGGCGGCGCCCATATAGGCCTCGACCACCTGCGGGTCGCGGGAGACCTCCGCGTACGGCCCGTCGGCGATCACCGCACCGCGCTGCAGCACGGTGATGCGGTCGGCGATCGAGGACACCACCTTCATGTTGTGCTCCACCATGAGGATGGTGCGGCCGGTGGAGACCTTCTTGATCAGCTCGGTGACGCGGCCGACGTCCTCATGGCCCATGCCTTGGGTGGGCTCGTCGAGCAGCATCAGGTCGGGCTCCAGAGCCAGGGTGGTGGCCAGCTCCAGGGCGCGCTTGCGCCCGTAGGGCAGATTGGCGGCGAGCTCGTCAGCGAAATTCTGCAGGTCGACCTCGGTCAGCAGCTGCAGCGCCCGCTCGTGCAGGCCGTGTAGGGAGAGCCCAGGCTTCCAGAAGTGAAAGGAGGTGCCCAGCCCACGCTGCAGGCCTGCGCGCACGTTTTCCAGAACGGTCATGTGCGGGAACACCGCCGAGATCTGGAACGACCGTACGATGCCCCGGCGCGCGGTGCGCGCAGGCGTGTCGCGGGTGATGTCAATACCGCGGTAGTGAATGGCCCCGCGGGTCGGCTGCAGGAACTTGGTGAGCAGGTTGAAGAAAGTGGTCTTGCCGGCGCCATTGGGGCCGATGAGCGCGTGGATGTCGCCACGGCGCACCTGCAGGTCGACCCGGTCGACCGCCACGAAACCCTTGAAGGCTTTGGTGAGGCCCTGGGTCTCCAGAATGTATTCGTCGGATGGCACCCGCTCCCCTTTTCGACCAAAAGGGAAGCGCCTGCTCCCCAGGGGCCGAATGTAGGGGGAACCGTTGCATTCAGGGGGGGCCGAGGCCACTGCTGGCCGACTGGGGCCCGCGTTTTAGGCCCTTCCCCCGGTAGATCTAACAGGGCTACATGTTTCGCCGGTACTGTCCGCCGACTTCGAACAGGGCGTTGGTGATCTG
>NZ_JARXAB010000055.1 GCF_029866045.1 Ramlibacter sp.
TCGGGTCGAGCTCGACGGCCTTCTGGAACAGGCCCTTGATCTCGGCCTTGAACTCGGCGGTCCACAGATGGGGGTTTTCGAGCTTGAGCTGGTTGATCAGGTCGATGCCGAAGTTGCAGTGCATCGACTCGTCACGCAGGATGTACTGGTACTGCTCGGCGGCACCGGTCATCTTGTTCTGGCGACCCAGCGCCAGGATCTGGGTAAAGCCGACGTAGAAGAACAGGCCTTCCATCAGGCAGGCGAAGACGATCAGGCTCTTGAGAAGCGTCTGGTCGTCCTCCGGCGTACCGGTGTGGAAGTTCGGATCCATGATCGCCGCGATGAAGGGGATCAGGAATTCGTCCTTGTCGCGGATGGACTGGACTTCGTTGTAGGCGTTGAAGATCTCGGATTCGTCCAGGCCCAGCGATTCGACGATGTACTGGTAGGCGTGGGTGTGAATCGCCTCTTCAAAGGCTTGGCGCAGCAAAAACTGGCGGCACTCGGGCGCGGTGATGTGGCGGTAGGTGCCCAGAACGATGTTGTTGGCGGCCAGCGAGTCGGCGGTCACGAAAAAGCCGAGATTGCGCTTGATGATGCGCCGCTCGTCATCGGTCAGGCCGTTGGGATCTTTCCACAGGGCGATGTCGCGGGTCATGTTGACCTCTTGCGGCATCCAGTGGTTGGCGCAGGTGGCGAGGTACTTTTCCCAGGCCCACTTGTACTTGAACGGCACCAGTTGGTTGACGTCGGTCTGGCCGTTGATGATGCGCTTGTCTGCGGCGTTGACGCGGCGCGCGCCTTGCGACGGGGTGGGGGCTGCGGCTGCCTTGGCGGAGACGCTGCTCATGGAGGGGACCGGAGCAGCGAGCGAGGGAGCAGGAGAGAAAGAGGGTGACGATTCCACCGAGCGGCCAAGATTGAGGCTGCTGGGGAGGGGCGCTGCGGAGAGCGCTTGCGATGCGGGTTTGACTTCTTCGTCCCAGGTCAACATACGTTTTCCAATGCGCGGATTATGAGAGCGGTATCGTGAAAAGCAAAGTGTCCGTTCACATCACCGCTCGATTTTGTTGTTCATATACATCGCCACTTTGTCGGAGAAGTTCGACAAGGTGGCGATCGCTGCGAGACGACACGCCTTGATCATCGGCGTGCCTGCCTCACTGGCAGGCTTCGCACGTCGGATCGTCGATCGCGCAGAACTTGATGTCGGTAGCGGGCGTCGCATCGATTTGCGATTGCGCCGCCGCAGCAGCGGCCTCCATTGCGCTCATACCACCACCCTGCGCCGCGCCCGAGGACACGGCGTTGAGGCGACCCGAGGTCACGGTGGACTTCTCGGTTTGGGTGGCGCTGATGGTGCGCAGGTAATAGGTAGTCTTAAGGCCGCGGGTCCAAGCCAGCTTGTAGGTGTCGTCGAGCTTTTTGCCGGACACACCCGCCATATAGATGTTGAGCGACTGGGCCTGGTCGATCCACTTCTGGCGGCGCGCAGCAGCCTCGACCAGCCACTGGGGCTCGACCTCGAAGGCGGTGGCGTACAGAGACTTCACTTCCTGCGGCACGCGGTCGATCGGGCGCAGCGAGCCGTCGAAGTGCTTGAGGTCCATGACCATCACATCGTCCCACAGGCCCAGGCGCTTGAGGTCACGCACCAGGTAGTGGTTGATGACGGTGAACTCGCCCGACAGGTTGGACTTGACCGAGAGGTTGCCGAAGCAGGGCTCGATGCAGGCGTCTACGCCGATGATGTTGGAGATGGTGGCGGTGGGGGCGATGGCAATGCAGTTGGAGTTACGCATGCCGTCGACGCTGATCTTCTTGCGCAGGGCGTCCCAGTCCAGGGTCGACGAGCGGTCGACCTCGACATAGCCGCCGCGGGCCTGGGCCAGGAGGTCGATGGTGTCGGGGGGCAGGATGCCCCGGTCCCACAGCGAACCCTTGAAGCTGGAGTAGCGGCCCCGCTCCTTGGACAGCTCGGTGGAGGCCCAGTAGGCGTAGTAGCACACGGCCTCCATGGACTTGTCGGCGAATTCCACGGCCTCTTGGGAGGCGTAGGGAATGCGCAGCTCATAGAGCGCGTCCTGGAAGGCCATGATGCCCATGCCGACCGGGCGGTGACGCAGGTTGGAGTCGCGCGCCTTCTTGACCGCGTAGTAGTTGATGTCGATCACGTTGTCCAGCATGCGCATGGCCACCGAAATGGTGCGCTTGAGCTTGTCGTGATCCATGCCGCCGTCTTTCAGGTGCTGGCGCAGATTGATCGAGCCCAGGTTGCAGACCGCGGTTTCGGTGTCGCTGGTGTTCAGGGTGATCTCGGTGCACAGGTTGGATGAGTGCACCACGCCAATGTGCTGCTGGGGCGAGCGCACGTTGCAGGCGTCCTTGAAGGTGATCCAAGGATGCCCGGTCTCGAACAGCATGGTGAGCATCTTGCGCCACATGTCGGCGGCCTGAACCGTCTTGAAGGGCTTGAGTTCGCCGCGCTTGGCTTTTTCTTCGTAGGCCACATAGGCCTTCTCAAAGTCAGTGCCGAACTTATCGTGCAGGTCGGGGCAGGTGGAGGGGGAAAACAGAGTCCACTCGCCCTTTTCCATCACCCGGCGCATGAACAGGTCCGGGATCCAGTTGGACGTGTTCATGTCGTGGGTGCGGCGACGGTCATCGCCGGTGTTCTTGCGCAGCTCGAGGAATTCCTCGATGTCCAGGTGCCAAGTTTCCAGGTAGGCGCAGACCGCACCCTTGCGCTTGCCACCCTGGTTGACGGCCACCGCGGTGTCATTGACCACCTTCAGGAAGGGGACCACGCCCTGGGACTCGCCGTTGGTGCCCTTGATGTGAGAGCCCAATGCGCGCACGCGGGTCCAGTCATTGCCCAGGCCGCCGGCGAACTTGGACAGCAGGGCGTTTTCTTTGATGGACTCGTAAATGCCGTCCAGATCGTCGGGGACGGTGGTCAGGTAGCACGAGGACAGCTGCGAGCGCAGGGTGCCGGCGTTGAACAGCGTCGGGGTAGAGGACATGAAGTCAAAGCTCGAGAGCACTTCATAGAACTCGATGGCGCGCGCCTCGCGGTCGACTTCGCTCAGGGCCAGGCCCATGGCCACGCGCATGAAGAAGGCCTGCGGCAGTTCGATGCGGGTCTTGCGCACATGCAGGAAGTAGCGGTCGTACAGGGTCTGCAGGCCCAGGTAGTCGAACTGCAGATCGCGCTCGGGCTTGAGCGCAGCGCCCAGACGTGCCAAGTTGTACTGCAGCATGTCGGGGTTGAGCAGCTCGTTGTCCACGCCCTTCTTGATGAAGGCCGGGAAGTAGTCGACATAGCTGGCGGCGGCCTCGGCCGGGGTGAGGTCGCGGCCCAGGATCTCCTTGAAGATCGTGTGCAGCAGCAGGCGCGCGGTGGCGTAGGTGTAGTCGGGGTCTTTTTCGATCAGCGTGCGCGCGGCCAGGATGGAAGCCTTGTAAACCTCGTCGATCGGCACGCCGTCGTACAGGTTGCGCAGGGTCTCGGCGACGATCGGGTCGGGCTTGACGTCGGCGCCCAGGCCGCGGCATGCGCTCTCAATCAGGCCCTGCAAGTGGGCCATATCCAGCGGGATGCGCTGGCCACCATCGATGACGTGCATGGTGGGAGCGGCAGGCTGGGCGGCCTCGCCTTGGGCGGCACGCTCTTGCGCGCGGCGCTCGCGGTACAGCACATAGGCGCGGGCCACTTCATGGTGGCTGCCGCGCATCAGGCCGAGTTCGACCTGGTCCTGCACGTCTTCGATGTGGAAGGTGCCGCCGCCCGGACGCGAACGCATCAGGGCGCGCATCACGGACTGGGTGAGGCCGTCTACCGTCTCGCGCACGCTGGCCGAGGCCGCGCCTTGGGTGCCGTGCACCGCGAGGAAGGCCTTCATCAGGGCGATGGCGATCTTGTCAGGGGCGAAGGGAACGACGGCGCCGTTGCGGCGAATGATCTGGTAGTTGGCCAGGGCTTGGCCGGTGCTGCCAGCGTTGGCGCTCGGACCCATCATCGGGACGACGCCGGCAAAGGCGGGGGAAGAAACGCTCTGGGCTGTCTGCATGGGTCCTCTTTTTCAGTCTTCAGGCTGGTTTTGTGTCCGCTTTGCCCGGGCACCTGCGTGAGGCGGGGGGACAAAAAGGCATTTTTCACTTGGTCTGCGCAAGCACTATATCTGGGGTGCGGGTCGCTGACAAGGCACTAGATGTAGTGTTCACGCCCTTGACACCCCCGATTGGACAGTCTCTAAAACACGGGCAAGTTCAAGCCCGAATCCGCGCTTGAAACCAAAGTTCAGCTGTCTGCCTACAGCGAACCGCGGGGCAGGCTCAAAACCTCGGGAAAACACCGCGACGGCCAGCCCAGTTGCCGTTGTAAGCGCGCCCAGTCGAAGCCAGGACCAGGATCCGCTTTGCGTCCTGCCGCCACATGCTCGTGGCCCGCAATGTGGGCGATGGGGTAGTGCTGGGCGAGGGCTGCCACCAACGCGGCCAGGCACTCATATTGGGCCGGCTCGAAAGTATCACCTTCGAGCCCTTCGAGCTCGATGCCGACCGAATCGTCATTGCAGTTGGCGCGGCCGCGCCAGTGCGAGGCGCCCGCATGCCAGGCGCGCTGGTCGCCGCTCACGAACTGCCACAACTCGCCGCCCCGGCGTATATAAAAATGCGCCGAGACCTCCATGCCGCGGATCTGCCCAAAGTAGGGATGGGCGTTCCAATCCAGGGTGTTGGTGAAGAGGCGCTGCACCTCGTCGCCGCCAAACTGGCCCGGCGGCAGGCTGATGGAATGCACCACCACCAGGTCGACGCAGGCGCCTGTGGGACGTGGGCCGAAGTTGGGCGAATCAAGCCGGCGGGCGAACCGGTACCAGCCTCGGTCCCAGAGTGCAGCGGCAGCCGGCTGGCGCATCGCTGGGTCCGAGCGCCTCAGGCGCTGCCTGGCTCGCGGTGCTGGGCGCAGCAAAACGTGCCGCCGCGCCCGTCGGTGAGGGACTCATTGCGTGGCAGGTGCAACCCGCATCGGTCGCAGCAGACCATCTCCTGTGGCGCGGCCCCAGTCTCGGATCTGCGCTCGGGGCCGGGGCTGCGGGCGCTGTTACCCGGACGATTCCCCCGCTGTTTGCGCCAGGCGAAATACAGGTAGGCCAGCAGGGCCAGGACGATCAGGTACTTCACGCCATGCCCCGGTTGAGCACCACCTCGAGGACAAAGCGTGAGCCTACGTAGGCCAAGAGCAGGAGCAGGGACCCCACATAAAGCATGCGCACCGCCCGGCGACCGCGCCAGCCGAAGCGGGCCCGGCCGATGAGGAGGGTGGCAAAGGCCAGCCAGGCCAGCACCGAGAAGGAGGTTTTGTGGTCCCAGCGCCAGCCCGGTCCGCCAGCGGCCTCCCCGAACACCACGCCTGCCAGCAGGGTGGCCGACAGCAGCACGAAGCCGCCGGTGGCAAAGCGGAAGGTGAGTCGCTCCAGGGTGAGCAGGGGCAGGCCCGGCTGCGGCTCGGCTGCCTGGCGAATCTGGCGCTCGGCCCGCATCATCAACCAAGCATGTACCACTGCGGCGGCAAACAGCCCGTAAGAAGAGATCCCCAGCGCCCAGTGCAGGGGCAGCATCGGCGAGGCCGAGGCGTGTAGCTGCGCGCCCGGGAACAACAGCGCGAGCAACACCGTGGCCGTACCCAAGCCAGCCACTGCCCAGCGCGCTTGCAACTGGGGGAACATTTGCTGCTCGATCGCGTACACGGTCAGCACCAGCCAGGCGGTCACGGACAGGGCGGGCCCGAAGCCGAAGCGCGGCCCGTCGCCGAGGAGCGAACCCGCCAGAACCGCGAGGTGCAGCACCCAGGCCAGCACCAGCGCACCGCGCGTCGCTCTGCTGGACAGGCGCTGCGCCAGTGCAGCCGGTACCGCATAGGCGGCGGCTGTTGCCAGCGTGAGCAGCAGGATGGCCAGGGACGCCGAGGCCCCCGTGATCGGTAGAATCATGACCACAGTTTAGTCGTTCGCCTGTCCGGTCCAGCCGGCACCCCTGGCAGCGGCTCCCCACCCCCCTCCCATCCCCCCATGGCCTCCGCACTCACTGACAAACTCTCGCGCCTGGTCAAGGAAATGCGTGGCCAGGCCCGCATCACCGAAAGCAATGTCCAAGACATGCTCCGCGAGGTGCGCATGGCCCTGCTCGAGGCCGACGTCGCCCTGCCGGTGGTGCGCGACTTCGTCGCCCGGGTCAAGGAAAAGGCCCTCGGCCAGGAAGTGGCGGGCTCGCTCAACCCGGGGCAGGCGCTGGTGGGCATTGTTCACCGCGAATTGGTGGCCACCATGGGCGAGGGCGTCGCCGACCTCAACCTGGCCACCCAGCCGCCCGCCGTTATCCTGATGGCCGGCCTCCAGGGCGCGGGCAAAACGACCACCACCGCCAAGCTGGCCAAGCACCTGATTGAAAAGCGCAAGAAGAAGGTGCTCACCGTTTCGGGCGACGTGTACCGCCCGGCCGCCATCGAGCAGCTCAAGACGGTGACCGCCCAGGCCGGCGCCGAGTGGTTCCCCAGCAGCCCCGACCAGAAGCCGGTCGACATTGCCCGCGCCGCGCTGGACCATGCCCGCCGCGGCTACTTCGACGTGTTGCTGGTCGACACCGCCGGTCGCCTGGCGATCGACGAGGCGCTGATGCAGGAAATCCGTGCCCTGCACGCCGAGCTCAAGCCCGTGGAGACGCTTTTTGTCGTTGACGCAATGCAGGGCCAGGACGCAGTCAACACGGCCAAGGCCTTCAGTGAGGCACTGCCGCTCACCGGCATCGTCCTCACCAAGCTCGACGGCGACTCGCGCGGTGGCGCCGCCCTGTCGGTGCGGCAGATCACCGGCGCGCCCATCAAGTTTGCCGGCGTGTCTGAAAAGATCGACGGCCTGGAAGTCTTCGACGCCGAGCGCCACGCCGGCCGTGTCTTGGGTATGGGCGACATCGTCGCCCTGGTCGAACAGGTGCAGGCTGGCGTGGACATGGAGTCCGCGCAGCGGCTGGCCGCCAAGGTCAAAAGCGGCGAGGGCTTTGACCTCAACGACTTTCTCGACCAATTGCGCCAGATGAAGAAAATGGGTGGGCTGTCGCAGCTGATGGACAAGCTGCCCGCGCAGATGCAGGCCAAGGCCGGCCAGGTCGACATGGACAAGGCCGAGCGCGACATCCGACGCAAGGAGGGCATCATCTGCAGCATGACGCCGCTCGAGCGCCGCAAGCCTGACCTCATCAAGGCGACCCGCAAGCGCCGCATTGCTGCCGGCGCCGGGGTGCATGTTCAGGAAGTGAACCGCCTGCTCAATGAGTTTGACCAGATGCAGGGCATGATGAAAAAGATGAAGGGCGGCGGCCTCATGAAAATGATGAAGCGCATGGGCGGCATGAAGGGCATGAAAGGCATGCCGGGAATGCCCGGGATGTGAGGCTCAGGGCCCATCCGAGAAAAAAGGCGCTCCGAGGAGCGCCTTTTTATTGCGGTGATTTCTATTGCCTCACTCGCGCGTGAGCACCTCGGCCCGCAGCGAATGCGGGTAGGCCTGGGTAATGGTCACATCGATCATCTGCCCCTTGAGCCGCTGGGGGCCGGCGAAGTTGACGATGCGGTTGCACTCGGTGCGGCCCATGAGCTCGTTGGCGTCTTTGCGGGAAGGCCCTTCCACCAGAATGCGTTGCACCGTGCCGACCCGGCTGTCGCTGATACGGCGCACGTTCTCCTCGAGCTTGGCCTGCAACTGCTGCAGGCGCTTGAGCTTGAGGGTCTGCGGTGTGTCGTCGTGCAGGTTGGCCGCCGGCGTGCCGGGCCGCGGGCTGAAGACAAAGCTGAAGCTGGCGTCGTAACCCACGTCCTCGATCAACTTCATCATCTTCTGGAAGTCGTCCTCGGTCTCGCCGGGGAACCCGACGATGAAGTCCGACGAGAGGGAAATCTGAGGCCGCACCGCCCGCAGCTTGCGGATGGTCGACTTGTATTCCATCGCGGTGTAGCCGCGCTTCATCGCCATCAGGATGCGGTCGCTGCCATGCTGCACTGGCAGGTGCAGGTGGCTTACCAGCTGCGGCACCTTGGCATACACGTCGATCAGGCGCTGGGTGAATTCATTGGGGTGGCTGGTGGTGTAGCGAATGCGCTCGATGCCGGGGATCTCGGCCACATATTCAATCAGCAGCGCAAAGTCGGCGATCTCGGCGGTGTCGCCCATCTTGCCCCGGTAGGCATTCACGTTCTGCCCCAGCAGGGTCACTTCCTTCACGCCCTGTTCGGCGAGCCCTGCCACCTCGGTGAGCACGTCCTCGAAGGGGCGCGAGACTTCCTCGCCGCGGGTGTAGGGCACCACGCAGTAGCTGCAATACTTGGAGCAGCCTTCCATGATGCTCACGAAGGCGCTGGCGCCTTCGACCCTGGCGGGAGGCAGGTGGTCGAACTTCTCGATCTCGGGAAAGCTGATGTCCACCTGGGCCTGCTTTTCGCGCCGACGGGCCTCGAGCAACTCGGGCAGGCGGTGCAGGGTCTGCGGGCCAAAGACCACATCCACATACGGCGCGCGCTCGACGATGGCCGCGCCCTCCTGGCTGGCGACACAGCCGCCCACGCCGATGAGCACGCCCTTGGCCTTGAGGTGCTTGACCCGGCCCAGGTCGGAAAAGACCTTCTCCTGCGCTTTCTCGCGCACCGAGCAGGTGTTGAAGAGGATGAGGTCGGCCTGTTCGGGGTCGTCGGTCTTTTCGTAGCCCTCAGCGGCCTTCATGACGTCGGCCATCTTGTCCGAGTCGTAGTCGTTCATCTGGCACCCGAAGGTCTTGATGAAGATCTTGGGCGTGCGGCCCTCTTCGGGAGGGCGTTCAGCGGGCGCGCGGTGGGCCGCTGCTGTGGGGGCCGGAGCCGCAGGGGGGGCGGCGGGCGCGGTGGTGTTGCTTGCGTTCATGACTTTCCAGCGGTTCGTGGTGTGGATCCAGAGGCTGTACGGGGGAGGGCGGGAGTTTACCTGCCGCGCTGCGCCACTTCGGACGGCACCACTTGAAGCGGCAGCTGGCCTAGAATTTTGACGACCGGCCCGACGGGATAAAAACCGATCGCGCCTCCTACTTGCCCTCGCGCCAATCCCTCCTACTCAGCCGCCACTTCCGGGGCCTTGTCTCTGGCGCTCTGGGCATCTGCGCGGTGATGGTCGTCGGCACGCTGGGTTACCACGCCATTGGCAGCCCGCAGGCGAGCTGGATCGACAGCTTCTACATGACCTTCATCACCGTGGCCACGATTGGCTACAGCGAGGTGGTGGACCTCTCCGCCCAACCCTATGGGCGATTGTTTACGGTGGCGATTTCGGTGGTGGGCATCGCCACCATGAGCTACCTGTTTTCCACCTTCCTGGCGTTGCTGATCGAGTCCGACCTGAACGCCAACCTGAGGAGACGTCGCATGGATCGGCATATTGCAGCCCTGTCGGGGCACTACATCGTCTGCGGCATCGGCCGCGTGGGCGGCAACGTCGCCGAGGAGTTGCTGGCCACCCGACGGCCCTTGGTGGTGATCGAGAAGAGCCAGGAGGCGCTGGATGCCTGGCTGGAGCGCCACCCCGGCTGCCTCTACCTGCACGCCGACGCTGCAGATGATGAGGCCCTTCGCCGCGCCGGCCTCTCGCGCGCCGCCGGAGTTTTTGCAGTGACTGCCGATGACAGCCACAACCTGATGGTGGCGCTCTCGGTCAAGTTGCTCGCCCCTCAGGTGCGGGTGGTGGTGCGCCTGCACGACATCCGCAATGCCGACAAGGCCCGGCGTGCCGGTGCCGACGAGGTGGTCTCGCCCGACTTCACCGGCGGCATGCGGATCGCGTCGGCCATGGTGCGCCCGCATGTCGTCAACTTCATGGACCAGATGCTGCGCACTGAGGAAGGCACCCGTATCGAGGAGGTGCTGGTGCCGGAGGGCTTGCCCGTGCAGGCCCTGGGCCAGCTCTTGCCCCGGTCCCCGCGCTATATGCTGCTGGCTCTTCACGAGCAGGGCCGCTGGCACTTCAACCCGAGTGAAGATCAACCGGTACGCCCTGGCGCCAGCCTGGTGCTCATGACGGGTGCCGAGGGCAGGCTAGAGGTCGAGCGCTTGTTGCTTGCCTGAGCGCTTGGCGGCTTAGGCCCGCACCCAGCCTGCCTGAAGCCAGTGCCAGTACCCGGGCGCCAGCTGCCAGGGCAGCAAGCGGCTTTCGATCGTGGCGGGCAGCACCGCGCGGGTGAGGTGGTCGCGCCATTGGCCAGTGCCGCCTACTGCATCGAGCAGAAAGTCATCTGGCCAGGCCTGCCCTGGCCTGAGCGCCAGCGGTACGGGCTCCCTCGCGATGTCCAGCAGCCTTCCGGGACCGGAGACCGCGTCATGCACGCTGCCCCAGTCGCGCCCTGCCAGACGGCGGCCGACCTCCGATAGCGTGGCCTCGGCGCGGGCCGCGTCCCGGCAGGTGAGGGTGTACTGCCCCAGGACGTTGTCGAACAACACCAGCGCCTGCGGCCGCAGGGCGAGGAATTCTTCCAGGCGAGACAGCGCCTCTGCATTGTGGAAGCGCACCTCAATGCGGTGGCGGGCGATGACACCCCGGTGATTGAGCTTGAACAAGGGGCCGGAAGCCGACTCGAAGTCGACCGCGTCGATGCGGCGAAAGCGGGCCAGGAAGGCGTCGTCCATCATCCAGCCGGCGCTGGCGCCGAAAAGGAGCAGGTCTTCATGGCCCTCAGGCGCCTGCGCCAGCCAGTCGGCGATGGCCGCGCGTGTGCGCGTCCAGCGTGACTGCGAGCGCCAGGCGCGCAGGTGCCAGTGCAGGTCCAGCCGGGCCACTGCCAGCCGCCGACCTTAGAACGGCGGCTTGATGACCCGGGCGCAGGTCCCGCGAATGAGCGGGACGACCTTGCCGCCCTCAATGGTGAGGGACTGTTCGAACTGGCCGGTGCTGCGGTCGATCGAGAAGGACTCCTGGCTGATGGAGGTGCCAAAGCGCTGGAACATCGCCGGGCGAGTCACCACGAACTTGTTGCCCTGCAGGCTGAGGCTGCCACCGCGGCCCTCAGAGATGGAAATGCGGCCCTGATACCAGCCGGACTTCTGCTCGAGGTCGATCTGGGCCAGGGTAATGCGCGGGGGCTCGTTACCCTGAATACCCAGGGTCTTCTGGCCTTCCAGGTCGAGGTGGAGCTCGCAGATCATGTCGACGACGCTGCCAGCCCGGGCCACCCCCGCGCCGGACGCGCCTGTGGGAGCGGGCGAGGCCTGTGGGGCTGCCTCGCTCGAGAAAAGAAGACTTATTCCGTATATTCCGGCCATGGCCAGAATGCCGATCACGATGCCGATGAACAAGTTCTTCATGTTGCACTCAAGCCGTTCCGGGATGATCCGATCATACTTTGGCAGCGTTCCGTATCGCCCCGCCGTTGAATCGGGTGGTGACGCAGGACACAATCCTTTGCCGTTGTCATTGGACTCGGCGTCACCTGAGAATTCTTGAGGTCAGTATGTTCATTCGAATCCTTCTTGGCGGCATCGTCGCCAGCCTGTTTGCGATGGTGATTACCCTGTCCATTGTCAACACTGGCAAGACCAAGGACCTCGACACCCGGCTGGTCAAGGCCAGCAAGCAGATCAAGGAGCAGGAAGAAGCCCTGAAAAAGCTCGAGGAAACGCTTCACGCTTTGGCCGACAAGGGTAAGGGTGGCTCTAACGCTGCTGCGCCCCGCTGGGGCTACGAGGGTGAGACGGGCCCTGCGAACTGGGGTAAGCAGTATCCCACCTGTGCTGAAGGCAAGTCGCAGTCGCCGTTGAACATTGTCGGGCCCTTCGACAAGTCCACCACCACGCTCAAGGCCGACTACAAGCCGGGGGTCCTCAAGCTAGTCAACAACGGCCACACCATCCAGGTGAACGTATCCCCGGGTAGCACGCTCAAGGTGGGCAATGAGTCCTATGAACTGGTGTATTTTCACTTTCGCCGCCCCAGCGAGGAGCAGATCGACGGCAAGCCCATGGCCATGGAGACGCACATGGTGCACAAGAGCGCCGACGGCAAGCTGGCGGTCCTCTCGGTGCTGATGCGCGAGTCTGCCGTCCAGAACCGCACTCTGTGGTCGATCTGGAAGAACATGCCTGCGAAAGAGGGCCCAGAGGTTGAAGTGGCCTCGGTGTCCATCAACCCGGCAACCCTGCTGCCCGAGTCGCTGGCGCACTACGCCTACGAGGGCTCGCTCACCACACCGCCCTGCACCGAAGGCGTGAAGTTCTTCGTTCTGAAGTCGCCGATCGGCATCCAGCGCGAGATGATCGATAGCTTCCCGTTCAAGATGAACGCTCGCCCGGTGCAGCCGCTCAACGGCCGCAAGATCCAGGCCTCTTGAGCCGCGCGGGTCACCCCAGCCCGGGGTGTCAGAACGGCCAGAAAGGCGCCCACCAGGGCGCCTTTTCTTCTTCTGGCGGCAGGGGCGCAAGCTTGCCGCAATGCAGGGCCAGGCCCTTCGCAAAAATGCTGTTGGTCGGCGCTTTCCGCCAGAGGCCGTCGTCGTCGAGTTCGAACAGCTTGGCGCCGGTGAGCATCGGCCCCGCGTAGCTGATCATCTTGGTGAGGCGGTGCATCCGGTGCTTGCAGTCGTACTCATTGCGGTAACGGCGTGACTGCACCCCGTCGGGGTCCGGTGCCTTCATGTCCTGGATCTCCCAGACCTTGAGCACGTAGTCGTCGCGCAGCCGCGAGCTGCGGTCCCAATAAAGCGTCATCGCCGGGGTTTCGCCCAGCGCCACCCAGGGCGAATCACCGGGGCCGATAGCCACCTCCAACTCGGGCAGCAGCTGCGCCCGTTGCGCCCGTGGTTCGAAGAAGCTGAAGGAGAGGTAGCCGGCGGCGGTGGCGACGACCGCCAGGGCCAGCAGTTTCTTGATGCGGGGTGTAAAGGCGCTTTCTGGCGGAATGCGGGGTCCTGTGGCCATGTTTGCGTGTTTCAGTGGTAGCTGCCGGCCAGGGTCAGTACTTGGCCACCGGTTCCGAGCTTGAATCGGGTGATGCCTGGCAGGGCGTGGGTGTTGACCCCGCCCAGGTCCAGGCGCTTGACGCCAATGTGGCGCAGGTACTCTATGCCGCGCCACATCAGCAAGTTATGGGCGTTCGCCTTGCGCCCCGCCTCATTAGACCAGCCAATGTGGTACGTGGCCGTGTCGCCGTGAATCAAGAACAAAAGGGCCGCCTGGGTCTCCTTGCGTGATTGGGCGTAGCTCACTGCAAAGCCCTGCTCACGCGAGGGCGCCGCATCGATATAGGCCCGTACGAAGTCGGTAGGGAGGCCCTGGAAGCGCCGCTGGGTGCGCTGCTCGGTTTCGCGTTCGAGCAAGCGCTTGGCCTCCGGCAGGTTGGGTTCGACCCTGGCGGTGAATGACGGATCGGCCTCGGTCTTGGCCAGGCGGTTGCGCCACTTGCCGTCCAGCCCGGCACGAAGTGCCTCCAGGGGCTGTGTGAGGTCCAGCATGACGGTGGAATAGCCGGTCATTACCCGCCAAAGGCCGCGGGTCTCGGCCTCCACCTCGGGGGAGGCCGGCGCGTCGGGCGAGAACAGCGCCACCCGCAGACGGGGGACGGGCAGCGATTTGCGGAGCATCGTCAGGGCCTGCGCGCGCGCCTCTGGGGCCAGGTCCGGGTGCCAGACAGGCCCTCGGGTGCAGGAGGCCAGTGAGATGTAGCCGGCAATTCTGCGAACCATGAATTGGGCCAGGCCCATGATCACGCCGCCAGGTTCGCCGCCTGGCCCCGGGCCATCCCTGGGGACGCGGATCGCAGCGCGATGTATACGAACGTTTAATGTTTGAAGCGCCTGGCCATAGGCCCAAGCCTGCTGGAGCGAGCTCCCGTGCTGGCGGTGGAAGCCCTCCCAATTGGCGCGATCCAGCGAGTCCCAGTCGACGTTCATCAGCCCATAATAGCCAAAGGTCAACATGAGAAGGGTCGGTATGTCGGGTGCAGGGTCAAGTTCCGGCACGCGGCGCCGATTCATCCCCGGGAGGCAGGTCATTGGCTACCCCCAATAACGGTACAGGCGGCGCGCGGCGCCTCGCGTCCCAGGACATTCCCGGGGCGCGTCTGACCGCCTCCGGTGTTTTGCTGGTGCTTTTTTACCTGGGCTTGCCGGTGGCGATCCTGGGCAATCTGCTGGATTTTTTGTTCCAGTGGTGGTTTGGCTGGTGTATCGGTCTCTGGTGCATCGTGAATTGAAGGTGACTCATGTTCTTCTTCGTTGGTTTTGTGGTGATTTTCGGCGCGGTGTTCGGTGGCTACATCGCCGCCGGCGGCAAGATGGCGCCCATCATCAAGGCGGCCCCCTTCGAGATCGTCATCATCGGCGGCGCCGCGATCGGCGCTGCGCTGGTGGGCAACAGCTTCGCGATCTTCAAGGCCGCCATGGGCGGCATCGCCAAGTGCATTTCCGGCGCTAAGTGGAAGCAGGCTGACTACTTGGCGGTGATGGTGTTGGTGGGCAAGCTTTTGGGCGTGATGAAGAAGGAAGGCGTGGTGGCCCTGGAAGCCCACGTCGAGAACCCCGACTCCAGCCCCATCTTCGGCGAGTTCCCCAAGCTGGCGCATGACCACTTCATCGTGCAGATGATCTGCGACCCGTTGCGTCTGGCCGTCATCTCCCAGGGCAACCTGGAGGCCGATACCGTCGAAGACATCATGAAGACGGCGATCAAGGCGCACCACCACGACGCGTTGCGCGCGTCGGCGGCCCTGTCCTCCATTTCGGGCTCCCTGCCTGCGCTGGGCATCGTGGCCTGCGTGCTGGGCGTGATCAAGACCATGGGCGCCATCGACCAGCCCCCGCCCGTGCTGGGCGCGCTGATTGGCGCTGCGCTGGTGGGCACCATGCTGGGCGTGTTCATGTCCTACGCCATGTTCGAGCCCTTTGCTGGCCGCCTGGCCCAGGTCATTGACGAAGACGGCCAGATCTATAACGTGATCCAGCAGATGATCGTCTCCAACCTGCGCGGCCACCCGCAGCCGGTGATGATTGAGACCGCGCGCGCCTGCATCAGCCACCACAACCAGCCGAGCTTCTCGGAAGTGTTTGACGCCTTGCGAGGGTCGTGATGGCCGAAGCTGCAGTCGCTGAGGAAGAAAAGCCCGTCGCCCAGGCCGCGCCTGCGGCTGCCGAGGCTCAGCCGCCTGCGGCCCCCGAGGCCGCGCCCGCGGCCGATGCCGGTGGCGAGCCGGTGCGGCCGATCATCAAGAAGATCATTGTTGAAGACGGCCACGGCGGTGCCCACGGCGGCGCCTGGAAGATCGCGCTGGCCGACATGATGACGGCCTTGATGGCCTTCTTCCTGCTGATGTGGCTGCTTGGCGCGACCCAGGAGGACCAGCGCAAGTCGGTGGCCGACTACTTCCGCCCCTCTTCCCACAGCCAGATCAAGTTCGGTGAGCTCGCTGGCTCCGACGGCCTTCTCGGCGGACGCTCCATCATCGACCCCGACGGCTTCCCCTTCACCGCCAAGCAAAGCTCGGTGATGGAGCGCCTCACGCCTCAGGCCAAGGGCGGCGCCAACACCGACAACGGCTCCTCGCAGCAGGAGAACAACAAGGAGGGTCCGCAGGAGGAGTCCTCCAATCCGGATGGAGGTAAGGGCTCACAAAAGCAGCAGCAGGACAACGAGAACTTCGACAAGCTCGAGAAGGAGCTCAAGCAGAAGATCTCCGACAACAAGCAGCTCTCGCAGATGCAAGACCAGATGTCCATCACCCGCGACAAGGACGGCCTTCGCATCGAGGTGATCGACAAGGCAAAGTTCTCCATGTTCCGGTCTGGCACCGCCGAACTCGATGACAAGGCCATTGCGCTGCTCAATGAGGTGGCCAAGTCGGTCAAGGGCGTGCCCAACAAGGTCGCCGTCCGCGGCCACACCGACAGCCTCGGATTCGCTCCCGACAGCGGGCGCAACAACTGGTCGCTGTCCACCGAGCGCGCCGATGCGACACGCAAGGTGCTACAGGGCGGCGGCGTTCCCTACGATCGCTTCCAGCGCATCGAAGGCGTTGCCGACACCGCGCCCTTCATCCAGGGCAATCCGGCCGATCCGCGCAACCGGCGCGTGAGCATCACCATCTTGAACCAGTAAGCGGTTCGCCCCGAGGGCGGTGACCGCACGGGATTCCTTGGTATACCATTGCGTACATCGCTGGCCGCAGGGGCTGGCGCTTGCCAAGGAGTCGTCTCCATGAAGCTGGTTTCTCTTCTGCTTTCCGCTTGGGTGCTGCTGTTTCAGCCGGTCATGGCTCAGGAGTGGCCTACCCGCCCCCTGAGGCTCATCGTCCCCTTCTCCCCCGGCGGCGGTAACGACACCGTGGCCCGAGCGGTGGCCAACCAGTTGACCAGCTCGCTGGGCCAGCCGGTGGTGGTGGAAAACCGGGCTGGCGCCGGCGGCGTGATTGGCGCCGACATGGCGGCCAAGGCAGCGCCCGACGGCTACACCATGTTTCTCGGCGGCGTGGGCAGCCTGGCGGTCAACCCGCATATCGTTCCCAAAATCAGTTACGACGCGCTGAAGGACTTTATTCCCGTGGTGCTGCTGGCGTCCGCCCCCTCGGTGGTGGCGGTGAGCCCCAAAGTACCGTTCAAGACGGTGCAGGAGATGACGGCCTACGCCAAGGCCAATCCGGGGCGCATCAACTTCGCCTCCAACGGCAACGGCAGTTCGGCCCATATCGCCACGGCCTTGTACGAAACCATGGCGGGTGTGGACATGACCCACGTGCCCTATAAGGGTCTCGCGCCGGCGATGACGGACCTGATGTCCGGCCAGGTCGACATCATGTTCTCCAGCGTGGTGGCCATCACCCCGCAGATCAAGTCTGGCAAGCTGCGTGCGCTGGCCGTCACCAGCGCGAAGCGCTCGGCGCTGCTGCCGGACCTGCCGACCCTGGCGGAGTTGGGTCTCACTGGCTACGAAGCTGGCTCTTGGTACGGCCTGCTGGTGCCAGCAGGTACGCCGGAGGCAATTGTCCGCCGTCTCAATGCGGAGTCTGTCAAGGCGCTGCGCGGCAGCAGTGTGCGTGACTCTCTCTCCAGCGAGGGCGCCGAAGTGGTGGGGAGCACGCCAGAAGAGTTTGCCCGTCACATCCGCGCCGAGCACGCCCGCATTGGCAAGATGATCAAGGACGGCCGGCTGAAGATGGAGCCCTGAGCGCACTCAGATCCGGGTGCAGGCCTCGAACAGGGTGAGCAACTCACCCTGCCAACCACCCAGGTGGTCGACCGCGGTCTGGACCAGCACGGTGCGCGTGGGCATGTCCACAATGACACGCTGGGCGTGGAACCCGTTGAAGGAAAGCCGCGAACCGTCCGGCTTGATGTGCCACATGAGCGCCTTGTAACCGGCCCCGCCCATGGCCACCCCATGGCGAACCTGGGCGTCCAGGGGGCCCCAGCGGGTGAACTCGTTCACCCATGTCTCGCTCACCACCTGGGTCCCGCCCGCACGGCCGCGGTTGGCCACCAGCGTCCCCAGTCGCGCCCAATCGCGCAGCGTTGCGGCAAAGCCGACGCAGTTGAACTCGTTGCGCTGCGAGTCCGTCGTCCAGGTGGCCATGTCCTGCGCACCCAGGGGCTGCCACAAGACCTCCTCGGCAAACTCCGACAGCGAGCGCCCGGTGACCCGCCTCATCACCATGCCGAGGGTCAGCGGGCATAGCTCGTTGTAGTTGAAGCGACGCCCTTGCTCCTGGGCCCGGCGGTTCCAGCCGGCAACCACCGAAGCGATATCCGACCCGCTGTCCAGAAAGGCGCGGGGGTAGATGGTGCTGTTGTCCCGGTCGTGCGAGATGGCAGCGCCACTGGACATGTTGCTCAGGTTGCGCAGTGTCACCCCGCCGTGCAGCGTGCCTGCCAGCTCCGGCAGGTACTTTTGCGCTTCGTCGTCGTAAGAGGCGATCAGGCCGCGATCCAGGCAAATTCCCAGCAGCAGCGAGCTCACGCTCTTGGCCATCGACCAGCTCGTCATGCGCATCGATGCGGTGCGGGCAAACCGGTAGCGCTCCAGCAAGATCTCGCCATCACGGCACACCAGCAAGCCGGTGACCGGCCACTTGTCGAGGTAGTCGTCGGGTGTCCGGAGGCCAAAGGCGGAGGGATAGCGCAGGTCGCTGACCGGAGAATCGCGCAGCGCCAGTGGCACAGGCGAAGGCGCCATGGCGCGCCAGGGCAGCACCTTTTCAAAGCCGCCGGAGTAGTTGCCAACCCGGTACAGCGGGTCGCGGTTGAGGCCGCCGTCCAGGCCGATCGGGTAGGTTCCCCGCGTACTCCATCGGTCGAATGCGGTGGCCGGCAGATGGGCCGCGCCTGCCCAGGCCACGCCGGCTCGCAAAAACTGCCGCTTGTCCATCGTGTCTCCATGTTTGCGAAGCGCCACGGACCTCCTCTGTCCGTGCACTTTGTGGGCCCGCTATTCACCTCGCTCAGTTCTCTCGCCAAGTCCCTTCGGCCATTCCCGGGGGGGCTGCAGGACTCCATCGATGTTCATTCTGGCAGTATTGGGCGACGGTGCAACAATCGCAGCATCTCGCCGCCCCAGCATCCCTTTTTTGCAGGAGAACCCACCATGAAACGTCGTCAAGTCCTCGCGCTCACCGCCGCCTCCTTGGCCGGCGCGCTGCCGCTGGCTGCCCGGGCTCAGGCCTTCCCGAGCAAGGCCCTCAAGATCGTCGTGCCCTTCGCCGCCGGCGGCGTCGCAGACATCACCGCTCGCACCGTCGCTCAGCGCATGACGGAGACCCTGGGCCAACCGGTAGTGATCGAGAACCGGCCCGGCGCCGGCGGAATCGTCGCCGCCGACCTGGTGGCCAAGTCCGACCCCGATGGCCACACGCTGCTGCTGATGTCCAACGCCAACGCGGTCAGTGCCGGCCTGTTCAAGCAATTGCCTTTCGACCCGGCCCGCGACTTCAGCGTGGTTTCGCTGCTGGGTACCTTTGACCTGGTGCTGGTCACCAGTGGTGAGTCTCGCTTCAGCGGCCTTCCCGAAATGCTGGCCTGGGCCCGCGCCAACCCGGGCAAGCTCAATATCGGCAGTATCAACATTGGCAGCACCCAGCACCTGGCGGCTGAATTGTTCAAGAGTGCAGCGGGCCTCGACGCCCAAGTGGTGCCGTTCAACGGGACGCCCGCGGTGGTCACCGCCCTGCGCGGGGGGCAGATCGACGTTGCCGCCGAGGTGCTCAGCCCTGTGCTGCCGCAGATCAGGGGCGGTGTGCTCAAGGCCGTGGCCATTACCGGCACCCGGCGCAGTGCGGCCTTGCCGCAGGTGCCCACCGCGCGCGAGGCCGGCGTCGCCAACCTGCTGGCTTCGTCTTGGAATGCGCTGGGCGTGCCGGCCCGCACCCCGCGCGAGGTGTTGGAGCGCCTTAATCGCGAGGTCGTGGCAGCCCTCAATCACGCCCCGACCCGGCAGAAGCTGATCGAGATGAACATCGAGCCCAGCCCGGGCACCCCTGCGCAGGGCCAGGACTGGCTGGCGAGCGAGACCCGGCATTGGGGCGAGGTGATCCAGCGGGCGGGTATTCAGAAGCAGTGAGCGAGCGGGGGCGCAGGCCGCCCCTGCGCCCGCTTGAATCTGGCGAGGCAGTCAGTGCTTGAGGATCTTCGATAGAAACTGCTGTGAGCGTTGCGAACGAGTGGTGGAAAAGAAGTCGTCCTTGGTGCAGTCTTCAACGATCTGGCCTTCGTCCATGAAGATCACCCGGTCGGCAACCTGCCGGGCAAAACCCATTTCGTGGGTGACGCACACCATGGTCATCCCTTCGCGCGCCAGGGTGACCATGACTTCGAGCACCTCCTGAATCATCTCGGGGTCGAGCGCAGAGGTCGGCTCGTCGAACAACATGGCGATCGGGTCCATCGCCAGGGCCCGGGCAATCGCGACGCGCTGCTGCTGCCCGCCTGAGAGTTGGGCGGGGTACTTGTGCGTATGGGCCTGGAGGCCGACCCTGTCCAATAGCTTCTCGCCTTTCGCCACAGCCTCCTCCTCCGAGCGCTTGAGCACCTTGCGCTGGGCCAGGGTGAGGTTCTGAAGAATCGTCAGATGGGGAAATAGCTCGAAGTTCTGGAACACCATGCCCACTTGTGCGCGCAGCAGTGACATGTCTGTGTCCTTGGCACCCAGCGTCTTGCCATTGATGCTGATCGAGCCGCTGTTTATCTTTTCAAGGCCATTGATGCACTTGATGAGAGTTGACTTACCCGATCCCGAGGGGCCGCACACCACCACCACCTCGCCTCTGGTGATGCTGGCCGACACGTTCTTCAGTGCCTGGAAGCTGCCGAAATTTTTGTTGACGTTGACGATTTCAATCATGCACGGATCCTCGAGTGTCAGAAGCGAGCCAGCGAGTAGGGGTGTGGGTCAAATGACGCCGAGCGCCTGAGGAGGAGGTCGACCGTCATACGGGCGACCACGGGCGACAGCGTGTAGCCGTTCGATGTGACGGCGTTGTAGAAGCCCGGCACACCCGGCGCCTCACCCAGGATGGGCGCACCGTCAATGTTGATGTTCATGGCGGCCCAAGTTCTCAGCACGCGCAGCCCCTGGACCTGTGGCACCACGCGCTGAGCTACCCAGAGGTTGCCCTCCACGCTTTGGCGCAGGGTGGTGTTGAACCGCCGCCGGTCATCGTAAGAGGCTGTCCAGCCACCGCCCACGATCAGTCCGCCCGTGGCGGCTTGCTTGAGGCTCAGGTGACGATCGGCGTGCGCCACCAATTGCTTGACCATGGCGGGCGCTGTTTCGGTGACGATCATCTGCAAGGGCGCGCTGTGGACCGGCAGGTCCAGGCCGACCATCGCCCCGACTTCGCGGCTCCAGGGGCCAGCGGCGTTGATGACCGTGCCTGCCTCGATCACGCACCGCGAGGTCTTCACGCGCCAGCGCGTGCCGGCCCTCTCCAAGTGCTCGACGCTGGCACCGCGAATGAATCGAGCTCCCGCAGCCTGCGCCGCTTTCAAGACGCCGTACGTCGCTTTGAGCGGGTTGATCTTTCCTTCTTGCGGTGCGTACTCCGCGCCGAGCATTTGATGGGAAATCGCAGGCGCCAGTGATCTGAGTGTTGCGGCGTCGATGATCTCGTTTTCAATGCCGAATTGGCGCTCCAGGGCGGCCTTGGCTTGGAGGAACTTCATGCCTTCCGGGGTGTCGGCCACCATGAGCCCGCCAGTGGTCGAGATCTCAAAGTCGCCGCCGGTTTGCGCCTCCAGCTCTCTCCACAACTGGACCGAGGCCGGGCCGAGGGGCAGGGTCTGCGCGGCGGGTCCGCCGCCCGCTTCAGCCTTGGCGCCGAAATCGAACGAGAGCAACTGCACATGCAGGCTGCCGGCGTTGGCGCCCGAGGCCTGCATATTGGCTTCGTCCCGCTCGACCACCAGCACGTCGCGGCCCTCGCGGGCCAGGTAATGGGCCAGGCAGGCCCCCATGACGCCTGCGCCGATCACCAATACCTCGGCCTGTTGCAGTGGCAGTGGCTGCGTCTCGGTCGGGCGCGCGATATTCGGTGTGATCGAGCGCTTGTGACCGCCCCATTCCGGCTTTTCAAACGCCATGCATCCGGCGGGCACTGGCTTGGCAGGCAGGCGGGGCGCGAACAATTGCTCGGGCTCCCGGGGCTTGCCCTTGATCTCGTGCAGCAGCTTGTCGACGGTGCACGCGCAGTAGCGTCCCTGGCAGCGGCCCATGCCCAGACGGGTCATGCGCTTGAGCGGGCCCAGGCTGTCAAAGCCCTCCGCGATGGCCTCTCTGAGCTGGCCCAGGCTCACTTCCTCGCACCGGCAGGCCACGGTTGAATCGGGTAGGCCTTGCAGACGGACGGGGGGCGCCTGAAAAAGTGTCCAGAGGGCCTCCTGGAATTTCAGTGCCCGATCCAGTGCCGCGTCCGCATGGCGCATCACCGCCGGATCGACGCTTTTCCCCAGCGCGCTGGCGGCGGCCATGCCGGCCAATGTGCCTCGCGCCAGGGCCACCCGCGCACCACCCAGGGAACTGCCGTCGCCGATGGCAAAGACGTCTGGCAGGCTTGTTTGACCCGCCCGCGTGGTCTCGGTCTCGAGGTAGCCAATGTGGCGGTCGACAAGCCGGTGGGCGCACCCGAGGGCGCGGGCCAGCTCGGTGGAGGGAATGAAGCCGTAGCCCAGGCACAGGGTGTCCGCCTCGGTCGTGGTGGCACGTGTCAGGTCAGGCGCGCCAGCGCCGTTCAGCGGCGCGTAGACCACGCCTTGCAGGCGGCCGTCGCCCTGGGCCTGCACCACGCCGTGGCCCCAGCGCACAGAAACGCCGTGCCGGCGCAGTTCGGCGACGTAGCCCAGGCCCTGCGCCATCAAATCAGGCGCGAAGCGCCAGGCCTTGAGCAGCGTGCGCCACATCGCGGGGGTGGGGGCAGGCGCTGACTCCAGCACCGCAGCGACCTGCACCCCCGCGCGGACCATTTCCACCGCAAGTTGCAGGTTCAACGGGCCATTGCCGGCGATCACCACTTTCTGGCCGGGCGAGACTTTGTAGGCCCGCACCAGCGTCTGGGCAGCGCCGGTGGTCATGACCCCGGGCAGCGTCCAGTTGGCGAACGGAACCGGCCGCTCGTAGGCGCCGGTAGCCAAAATCAACTGGCCAGGGCGAAACACGGTTTCTGCGCCGTCCACCATGGCGATCACTTCCTGGGGCGTGTCCGCGCCCCAGACCGTCACCTCCTGGAGGATGCGCACGCCCGCATTCAGTGCAGCTTGGGTCAGTGCCAAGCCCTCGGCGAACTGCTTGTCGGCAGGCCGGGTGGCCGTGTGCGAGGGTGCCAGTGGTTTGAAATATTGCCCGCCGCTCTGTGGCCGCTCGTCGAGGACCACGACGCTGGCGCCCGCACGGGCTGCGCTGACCGCGGCGGCGAGGCCCGCTGGGCCAGCGCCTACCACCAGCACGTCCACCGCCTCCGCTCGCGGCTCGGCGCTGGTGGGTGCTGTGCACAGGGGGGCAAGTGGATCCTGCGCCGTTCCCGCGGGCATTTGAGACCGCACGGTTTGGCCCTCCCTCACCTTCTCCAGGCAGGCGCGAACGCCCGCCTGGCCGTCGACGGTCACCACGCAATCGAAACAAGCGCCCATTCCGCAATAGAGCCCGCGCGGTTCTTGCTTGCGGGTGTTGCGGAAGGTCTGGATTCCGTGCGCCTGGAGTGTGGCGGCGATCGTTTCCCCCGCAAGTGCGGACAAACGCCTGCCGTCAAAGGTGATTTCAACCGTGACGTCGGCGGGTCTGGCGCTGGCGTGTTGGATTCGCATGGGGAGGGGCGACGCGAGGTCCTGAGGCTAATGAATACGACCGTTGCACGATGAGTATACTGCCGGTATATTAACCTTGCGCAAAGCCAAAACGTTTTCAAAGAACCCCCTGCGAGTCCCCTCATGAGTCCGACAAAAAACACAGGCAAGAACTGGCGCGGCACCTTCACCGTACTGGTGACCCCATTCACCGCAGACGGCAAGTCGGTTGACGTCCCCGCGCTGCGGCGCCTCGTCGATTGGCAAATTGAGCAAGGCATCCACGGACTGATCCCCCTGGGCAGCACGGGCGAGTTCCTCTCCATGACGATGCAGGAGCAAGAGGAGGTGATTGAGGTCTGTGTTCGCCAGGCGGCGGGCCGGGTGCCTGTGCTGATTGGCACGGGCGCCGAATGGACTGACGAGGCCGTGATGAAAGCCCGCTTGGCCGAAAGCCTGGGGGCCGACGGCGTGATGATCATCCCGCCGTACTACAGCACGCCCACCCCCGACGAACTGTTCGCGCACTTCCGAAAGATCGGCGAGTCCGTGTCCATGCCGATCATGGTCTACAACAACCCGGCGACATCCAATGTCGACCTCACGCCGGACATCGTCGCCCGGCTCGCGCAAATCGATAACGTTCGCTACATCAAGGAGTCCACCC
Organism: Ramlibacter sp.; assembly: GCF_029866045.1. Taxonomy (GTDB): domain Bacteria; phylum Pseudomonadota; class Gammaproteobacteria; order Burkholderiales; family Burkholderiaceae_C; genus Ramlibacter. The sequence goes on from NZ_JARXAB010000055.1 coordinate 23,963, forward strand.
TCGAAGTGACCCGTGTGCGGGACATCATCGAGCTGTGCGGCGACAAGATGACTGTCTTTGCCGGCATCCTAGGGTATGAGTCATTCTGGCTGGGTGCCCAGGGCTGGGTGGCGGTTTGCTCCAACTTCCTGCCCCGCGACTCCGCGCGCCTGTTCGAGCTGGTCGCCGACCACAAGGACCAGCCGGCCGCCCTCGCGCTCTACAAACGCATCCTGCCCCTGGTCAAGATGGTCGGCGGACACCGCTACGTGGCCGCCAGCAAGGTGGCCCTGGACTACATGGGACTGCCGGTCGGCACGCCCCGCCCGCCGCGCCTGCCATTGCCCGCCGCCGATACAGTTGAACTGAAAGCGATGCTCGATCGCCTGCAGCTCAAGGACTCGATTCCCGTTCACTGATGGTCGTTTTTGCATTACTCAAAGGAGCCCCGCGATGAAAAAGAGCGTTTTCGGATTCAACCTTCGTGCGTGCCTGGTCCTGGCTGGATCCATGGCGCTGACCGGCCTGGCCGCTGCGCAGACCTGCGCGCCCAAGGTGCCGGCCTCCGAGCTGGTCAAGCCAGGCACCCTGGTCATGTCTACCAACCCAACCCTGCCCCCGATGCAGTTCGTCGACAGTGCGGGTGTCCTCAAAGGCATGCGTATCACGTTGGGTGACGAAATCGCCAAACGCCTTTGCCTGAAGCCCGAATACATCAAGATCGAGTTTTCAGCGATGGTTCCCGGCCTGCAGTCCGGGCGCTGGGATTTGATCAACACCGGCATCTTCTGGACCGAAGAGCGGGCCAAGATCATGCAGATGATTCAGTACGAAGCGCAAGCGGTGAGCATTTCGGTTGCCAAGGGCAATCCGCTCAAGATCTCCAAGCCTGAAGACCTCGCCGGTCGCACGGTGGGCGTCGAGCTTGGTGGTTTCGAAGAGCGCAAGCTCAAGGAACTCGATGACATGCTCAAGGCAAAGGGCCTCAAGGGCATCAACATCCGCACCTTCGACAACTTTGCCACCGCCTACCAGGCACTGCGCGCGGGCCAAACCGAGGCCAGTGTGACCATTGATTCCACCGGAGCGGAATATGCCAAGCGCGGAGAGTTCGACCGCGCCATCAGCGGCCTGTTCCCCACGCCTGTGGCCCTGGCACTCAAGAGCACAGTCCTCGCCAATGCCGTCGTGGGCGTGTTCAACGACATGCAAAAAGACGGCACCTACGCCAAGTTGATGTCGGAGTACGGCCTGCTGGCCAACAAGGATCCGATCAAGGTCAACGGCCCGAGCAAGTAAAGGCCAGCGGGCTACAGGCGGTCGAGCGATCGCCTGCAGCCCGAAGTACAGCATCACCAGGGAGTCGGAATGAAGGCTTGGGATTGGGGCGGGTTCTTCGAGTACCTGGTGAACCCCTATCTTCTGCAGGGGGCTTTTGTCACCCTGGGGTTGACGGTGGCTGCCATTGCTGGCGGACTGGTCGTGGGGTGCCTGCTTTCGCTCCTGCGCCTCTCAAGCCACAAATGGATGGTGGCCATCGCCAAAGGCTACATCTGGATCTTCCGCGGCACGCCGCTGCTGGTTCAGTTGATCATCATCTACACCGGCTTGCCGCAGCTCGGAATCAAATTTTCGGTTCTGGAGTCGGCCCTGCTGGGCCTGGTTCTCAATGAAGCGGCCTACCTGGCGGAAATCATCCGCGGAGGCATTCTGGGTGTGTCGGCTGGCCAGAGCAGCGCCGCACGAGCGCTGGGCCTCAATTCCGCGCAGACCATGATGTACGTGGTGTTGCCCCAGGCGATCCGGATCATCATTCCGGCGCTCGGCAACAGCATCAACGGTCTGCTCAAAACCACATCGATCACTTCCGTCATCTCCATGGAGGAACTGCTTCGCAAGACGCAAATCCTGATCCAGGAGAAATTCCTGGTCCTCGAGCTATTTGCCGTCGCGGCCCTCTACTATTTGCTCCTCACCTCCGTGTGGGACATCATTCAAAGGCGTATTGAGGCGCGCTATGGCCGCGCCTACAAATCAATTTCGGTCAACGAAGGACACTGAAAGGCTAAAGCCATGGGACTGGCGTTGCACGCGATCGATCTGGAGCACAAACCCCGGCCGGCGGGTAGTTTTCCGCAACGCCCGGAGGGCAGCCCCAACCTGGCGGAGCAGGCGTATTCGCATCTGCGCACATTGATCCTGGGTCGACATATTGTGGGCGGAACGGGCCTCTCCGAAGGGCGACTCGCCACGGAGCTGAACGTCTCCCGAACCCCCATGCGCGAGGCCTTGGTGCGACTGGCGGGCGAGGGCCTGCTGGAGAAAACGGCTGAGGGAGTTTTCCGTGTGCGCTCGGTATCCATTCGGGATTTCTTCGAGTGCATGGAGGTGAGAGAACTGCTGGAGTGTCATGCCATCGAGCGCGCAATTGCCATCGCGCCGGATGCCGAACTGAAATCCCTTCACGACGAGTTGAAGGCGCTGCCTGCGTCGTCACAGGACGACTTGGCGCATTGGCAATTTGACAACCGCTTCCACTCCTTCTTCGCCACCATGGCCAGAAACCAGGCCCTGGCGCGCGCCATCCAGCGCGAGCGGGTGGTGGCCCGGCTGTTTCGCATCTCCTCACCCTTCCACCGTCAGTCCGAAAGCGATGTGGAGCACATCGAGATCATGGACGCGGTCATGCAGCGCGACGTCAAGTCGGCCCAGGCCGCCATGCGCCGCCATCTGCAAAACCTGCAAAACGATGCGCGTCGCGAGATTGAAAGCCAGGCCTATCTGGCCCCACGCAACCAGGATCTGGGATGACACGATTTGAAACCATCATCCGTGGCGGTACCGTCGTCACTGCCTCTGACACGTTTGAAGCTGATGTAGGAATCAGCGAGGGCAAGATCCAGGCCATTGGTCGAAACTTGCCCGATGGCAACCAAGTGATTGACGCCAAGGGGCGGCTGGTTCTTCCCGGTGGTGTGGACGGACACTGCCACCTCGACCAGCCGACCGGCGACGGCTCCCAGTGCGCCGACGACTTCTACACCGGCACAGTCGCAGCGGCCTTTGGCGGAACGACCACGGTCATTCCCTTCGCCTGCCAGTTCCGCGGCATGCCAATGCAGGCCGCGGTGGATGACTATCACCGCCGAGCCCAAGGCAAGGCCGTCATCGACTACGCCTTCCACCTGATCGTGAGCGACCCCACCGAAGCGCTCCTGAAAGTGGATCTCCCGCGTTTGATCGGCGAGGGATACACCTCGTTCAAGATCTACATGACCTATGACGACATGAAGTTGAACGACAAGCAGGTCGTACAGCTTCTGTCGGTGGCTCGCCAGCATGGCGCCATGGCCATGATCCATGCCGAAAACTCGGACCTGATCGCCTGGCTCACCGATACATTGCTCGAGCAGGGCAAGACCGAGCCGCGATACCACGCGGCCGCAAGGCCGATGCTGGTCGAGCGCGAAGCCACGCACCGCGCCATCACCTTCGCCGAACTTGCGGATGTCCCCATCCTCATCGTTCATGTCTCAGGGCGTGAGGCGGTGGAGCAAATTCATTGGGCGCAGGGCCGTGGCATGCGCATCTACGCCGAGACCTGTCCTCAATACATCACCCTCACCGAAGAAGACCTGGCCAAGCCCGGCTTCGAGGGCGCCAAGTGCATTTGCAGCCCACCACCGCGCAACAAGGCGAACCAGTCGGTCATCTGGGACGGCCTGGACAGCGGCCTGTTCCACATCTTTTCCTCGGACCATGCCCCGTTTCGCTATCAGTCCGAGACAGGCAAGATGCTCAAGGGCGAGAGCACGCCGTTCAACTGGATCCCCAACGGTGTGCCAGGCATCGAGACCCGCCTTCCCATCCTCTTTTCCGAGGGCGTCAAGAAGGGTCGGATCAGTTTGAACAAATTTGTCGAACTGGTGTCGACCAATCCGGCCAAGATGTACGGTTTGCATCCTCGCAAGGGTGCTATCGCCGTCGGGAGCGATGCCGACGTGGTGGTGTTCGACCCTGACCTGCGTCGTGTCATCCGCAGTGACAAGCTTCACCACAATGTCGACTACACGCCCTATGAGGGCATGGTGGTGGATGGCTGGCCTGTCACTGTCCTTTCCCGCGGCCAGGTCGTCATTGGCGATGGCAAGTTGATGGCCGCCGCCGGCCAGGGGCAGTTCCTTCCATGCGGCCGGCCGGAGATGGCCCGCCCCAAGGTGGCCTGATCCTGCGCGCTCGCATCTGACCACAGCCCCTTCGGGCGCTTCTTTAGCCACACGTACCCCCCATGAGCTCACAGCCGCACCTCCCACAACTCAAAATTACCGCAGGCTCTTTTGTCTTCGACGCCCGACTCGAAACCACGCTGGCGCCCGAGACCTGTGCCGCCATGCTCCCCTTGTTTCCTTATCGGCAAAAGCTGATTCACGTGCGCTGGAGTGGCGAGGGCGTCTGGATCCCGCTGGGCGACAAGCACTTCGATTTGAAGTGGGAAAACCACACCAGCTACCCGGCCCCAGGGCAGATGATTCTTTATCCCGGGGGTATCAGCGAGTGTGAAATCTTGCTGGCGTATGGCAGCGTGCACTTTGCCAGCAAGCTGGGCCAGCTCGCGGGAAACCACTTCATCACGCTCACCTCCAACCTCGACCAGCTCCCGGCTCTGGGTAAGAAGGTCTTGTGGGAAGGCGCGCAGGACCTGCTGATCGAGCTGGCCTGATTCCTTCAGAACACACGCACGAGAAGGCCGCCGAATGAATGAATTTGCCCCCCTTCTTGCGCAAACGGTTGCCAGCCGGCGCGAGAGCATCGTCGGTTTTTTGCGGGACTTGATCGCCGAGACCCGGCACGGCGAGGCCGCCGTGCTTCGCGCCATTGCAAAAGCGTCTGCAGACATGGGCTGCCGTGTTGAGTGGGTCGAATACGACCCGCAAGCCGTTCCCATGGTCGAAGAGTTTGCCGCCGAGGAAGCCATGACGCCGGGCCTGCGCCAGTGCGTCGTGGCGCGTATCGGAACGCCGGGTGCGGGCCGAAGCCTGCTATTTTTTGGCCACCCCGACAGCGAGCCGCTTTCCCGGCTCGATGAATGGAGGCATGACCCCTTCAAAGGCGAGATCAGCGGCGACCGGATCCACGGCTGGGGCGTTGCCGACGACCTGGCTGGGGTGGCCATCTACACCCAGGCGATTGCGCTGCTCAAGGCTTGCGGCTTGCAGCCCAAGGGGGATGTCATCTTGGTCAGTACGCCCAGCAAGCGGCATGCGCGAGGTGTCTCTGCGCTGTTGCACCAGGGGCTCACGGCTGACGCCGCCATCTATCTTCACCCTGCTGAATCAGGGTTGGGTATGAAGGAAATCAAGGCTTTCGCATCCGGGCAGCTGGAATTCAGGATCCGGGTCGAAGGCACCGCGCCGCCGACCTCCGAGCCCCTGCAGACCGCCTTTGCGCATCTGGCCGTCAATCCGGTGGCCAAGGCTTTCCAGGTGTTTGAAGCACTCATGCGCTTGGACGAACGGCGCGGCGCCCAGCTGCACCACCCCTTGCTGCATCAGGCGGTGGGCCGATCGACCAATCTCATGGTGTCCACGATGAACTGCGACCCGACCGACTCGCTCTCGCGCGTGCGCAGCGAGTGCTGGCTCGGAGGCGCCATCTCGTTTGCGCCGCCAGAGCCGATGGCCCAGGTGATGAGACAGGTGGAGGAGACTTTGGCGGCCTTGGGTCAGGACGATCCGTGGTTTCGCGAGCACCCGCCGCAACTGCAATGGGAGTCGGGCGTCACCGGAGCCGAGGTCTCATCGGAGCACCCGCTGTATCGGGCGTTGGCCGGTGCCATTGAGCAGGTTACCGGCCATGTGCCTCAGGTCAACCCGATGCACACGTCCAGCGACATCCGCAACCCGATGGTCCAAAAGGCAATCCCGACGGTGGGTCTCGGCCCCCTGTGCGGCGATTTGTCGCAAAACGGACAAACAGACGAATGGGTGGATGTGGAGGACTACCTCTCGGCGGTCGCCGTCGTTGCCACCACGATCGTGGACTGGTGCGGCGTTGAGCCGTTCAAAGCGGGTCAAAAAGTCTAGGGCGCAATCTTGGAGGCCGCCGGTAGCACTCGGCGCTCGCCTGTTGATCCGCCGATCAATCAATGCGGTTTCATCGGCGCTGGATCAAGGAATATGATTTTGATTGCGGCTCCATGCGCTGCCCAGCCGCGCCCCCTCCAGGACTTTTCTCATGCTCCACGCCCCCGACCAATACCAGGAACTTCGCGACGCAGTGCGCGCGCTCTGCGCCCAGTACCCCGACGAGTACTTCCGCAAGATCGATGAAAAGCGGGGTTACCCAGAGGAGTTCGTGACCGCGCTCACCAAGGCCGGCTGGCTGGCCGCATTGATTCCGCAGGAGTTCGGCGGCCCGGGCCTGTCTATGGCCGAGGCCTCGGTCATCATGGAAGAAATCAACCGCTCCGGCGGCAACTCCGGCGCCTGCCACGGGCAGATGTATGTCATGAACACCATCGTGTTCAGCGGATCCCAGGCGCAAAAAGAACATTACCTGCCCAAGATCGCCGCCGGCGAACTGCGGGTGCAGGCCATGGGGGTGACCGAGCCCACCACCGGCAGCGACACCACCAAGCTCAAGACCACCGCGGTTAAGAAAGACGGCCGCTGGGTGATCAACGGCCAGAAGGTCTGGATCTCCCGCGTGCAGCACAGCGACCTGCTGATTTTGCTGGCCCGCACCACCCCTATTTCCGAGGTAGAGCGCAAGAGCGACGGCCTCAGCTGCTTCATCATCGAGCTGGACAAGGCCATCGGCAACGGCCTCACGGTGCGGCCTATTTTGAACATGGTCAACCATGAAACCAACGAGCTGTTCTTCGACAACCTCGAGCTGCCCGAAGACGCGCTGCTCGGGCAGGAGGGCAAGGGCCTCAAGGTGATCTTCGAGGGCCTCAACGCCGAGCGCACCCTGATTGCGGCCGAATGCATCGGCGACGGCTATTGGTTCATCGAGCGGGCGCGCAACTATGCCAATGAGCGCAAGGTGTTCGGGCGGCCCATCGGCCAGAACCAGGGCATTCAATTCCCGCTGGCCGAGTCCTTCATTGAATTGGAAGCAGCCAGCCTCATGCGTTGGCGTGCCTGCGAGAAGATCGACGCGCGCCAGAACGCTGGTGTTGAGGCCAATATGGCCAAGTACCTGGCCGCCAAGGCCAGCTGGGAGGCGGCCAACGCCTGCTTGCAGACCCATGGTGGTTTTGGCTTTGCCTGCGAGTACGACGTCGAGCGCAAGTTCCGCGAAACCCGTCTCTACCAGGTAGCACCCATCTCCACCAACATGATCCTGAGCCACGTCGCCGAGCACGTGCTCAAGCTCCCGCGCTCCTTTTGAGCGGCCGCCGGGACGCAGCGACCCCGGCTGGCTCGCGAGCGCATTCACCGCCCACGGCATACTCTTTCCATGCACACCGACGACATCCCCCGGGAGGAGCTCCACCTCCGTCAAATCCAGTTTCGTGGTTGGCGCCGGGGCGACGGCTTATTCGAGATCGAGGCCAGCCTCAGCGACCGCAAGCCGCACGAGTTTCGCCCGCCCTCCGGCGAGCGGGTGGTGCCCGCGGGCGACCCGATTCACGACCTGGGCCTGACCCTGGTTTTTGGCGCCGACATGGTGGTGCGCGAGGTGAGCACCTTCTTCGCCGCTTACCCCTACCGGGAGTGCAATGGGGGTGGCGACTCCCTGCAGGCCTTGGTGGGTTTGAAGATCGGCGCCGGCTGGGGCAGCGAGGTACGCAAACGCCTGCCCACGGGCGACACCTGCGCGCACCTGCGCGAGTTGCTGATCCCACTGGCGAGTGCTGCCACGATTGCCCTGGCCTCGGTGCGCAGCCCGGCGGCCCTCGACGCCCTGGGGCCGGACGGCATACCGCGCAAGATCGACACCTGCTACGCCTACGGCGCCTCGCGTGAGCTGGTGCTTCAGCGCTGGCCCAGCTTCCACAAACCTGCGCCTTGAGCGCCGCCCACGCACACAAGCGCACGGTTTCGATCGTTGGGCTTTGCGCCGACGCGAAACCGGTCTGCAACGTCGAGGGAAAACCCGCTGGCAAAGGGCGTTTGCTCGACTTAACTTGCGTGTCGCTGGGGATTTTATTCGCGCTGCATCGGCCCGATGGCCCCTGAACCGGAAGAGACCCATGCTCCCACTGAACCGAAGAACCGTGGCTGCTGCCGCTTTATTGGCCAGCCTTGCTCCCTTCGCGCTGGCGCAGTCGCCCGCTGCCTATCCGAACAAGCCTATTCGTATCCTGGTGCCTTTCGCGCCAGGGGGCAGCTTGGACCCCGTGGCACGCCTGATCGGCGATCGCTTGACCCAGGCATGGGGCCAGCCCGTGATCGTGGACAACCGCGCCGGTGGCAACACCACCATCGCCACGCTGGCGGCTGCGAAGTCGCCGCCGGATGGCCACACCCTGCTGCTGACCGCCAGCACCCATGTCATCAACCCGCTGCTCATGGCGAACCTGCCTTATGACAGCGAGAAGGACTTCCTGCCAGTCGCCACCCTCATCAAGAGCGAGTTTGTTTTAGTCGTGCACCCCAGTGTTCCGACCACTACCGTGCAGGAGTTCATCGCGCTGGCCAAGTCCCGGCCGGACGGGATCGACTACGCCTCTTCCGGTCATGGCAACGCCAACCATATCGCGGCTGAATTGTTCAACCAGGTGGCCGGCACCCGGATGCGGCATGTGCCCTACAAGGGCGGCGGGCAGGCGGTGCAGGACCTGCTCTCCGGCCAGGTCAAAGCCATCTTCTCGGTGCCTTTCACGGTGACCCCGCACATCAAGTCTGGCAAATTGCGCGCGCTCGCACACACGGGTGCTGCGGGCCTGCCCGGAGTGCCCAGCTTCTCGCAGGCGGGGCTTCCGGCCTTCGACCTGCGCTCATGGCAGGCCATCATGGTGCCCGCGGGCACGCCAAAACCCGTCATCGACAAGCTGGCGGCCGAACTCGGAAAGATCATGAACGACCCGACCACGCAGGAGAAGCTGGCCGCTACTGGCCAGGAAGTTTGGTTCCAGGGGCCTGAGGCCTTCAGCGCCATGATGAAAGCCGACACCAAGAAGTTCGGCGACATCATCCGCACCGCCAACATCAAGATGGAGTGAAGGCAATGAGTGACACCATTGAAGCGGCAGGGCCTGCGCAGGTCTTTCGCTACACGACGCCGGAGCTGCCGGAAGGCGACTTCCAGGGCAAGTTCATCACGCGCCTGGCCCGCACCGACCGGATGATGGCCAATGTGCAGACGCTCAGGAGCGGCGGCGAGAACAACCTTCACTCCCACCGCCACCTCGACGGCTTCTGGTTCGTCTTGTCCGGGCGGGTGCGCTTCTACGGCGAGGGGGATGTGGTCGTGGCCGAACTCGGCCCCCGCGAAGGGGTCATGGTCCCGCGCAACTTCAAGTACTGGTTTGAGGCCGTCGGGGACGAGCCCCTCGAGTTGTTGCAGGTGGAGTCATTCAACGTGGCCATTCCCAACTACACCGCCATCCGTGAGCAGGAGCGCATCAACCACACGCCCAAGCAGGCGTCTTTCGGGGGGATCCGCATCCTGGAGGGCCGGGTGGATTCCCCCGACTTCGGGCAACCCCCCAAGCCGCTGGACGCCTGAATGCAGTGACCTGAGCGTGGCGCAGACATCTGCGCCATGCTGAGCGCCTGGCGTCGTATTTACTCGACCGAAATCTTCGCTGCGCGCACCACGGAGCCCCAGCGATCGAGTTCGGCCTGAACAAAGCGCCCCATCTCGGCAGGGTTGCTGCCAATGGGCACGATGTTGATCGCCTGCAGCCGGGCCACCATCTCGGGCTGCTTCATGATTTCGCTCACCCAGCCCGACACCTTGGCGACGATTGCCGGCGGGGTTTTGGGCGGCGCGACGACACCGTACCAGACGGTGGAGGCGAAGCCGGGAATCGTCTCCGACAGGGTCGGAACGTCGGGTAGCAGGGGTGCGCGCGTCTCACTGCCCACGGCCAGGGCGCGCAGGGCGCCGCTCTTGACGTGCTGGTAGGTGCTGCTCAACTCGGAGAATTGGAAGTCGGTCTGGCCCTGCAACTGCGCGGTAACGGCCGCGGCACTGGCTTTGTAGGGCACATGAACGATGTCGGTGCCGCTCAAAGTCTTGAGCAATTCGGAAGTGATGTGCGTGGTGGTCCCCGCACCGCCGCTGCCGTAATTGAGCTTCCCCGGGTTGGCCTTGGCGGCAGCGATGAGGTCGCGCACTGATTTGTACGGCGAGTCCGAGCGCACCAGGAGCACGTTCGGAATCAGGGCAGCCAGGGAGATATGGGTGAACTCTGAGGGCTCATAGGGCATCTTGGCCATCACCAGCTTGTTCAGTGCAATCGGGCCCGCTGCAGAAAACATGAAGGTATAGCCATCAGGAGGCGAGCGGAACACATGCTCTGCCCCCACATTACCCGACGCCCCTCCGGCACGGTTTTCAACGATCACGGGCTTGCCGGCCTTGACCCGGAGTTGCTCTGCGATCAAGCGGGCGAGATTGTCGGTGGCGGCACCTGGCGCCACTGGAACCACGAGCCTGATGAGGCGGTTCGGATAGTCGTCCTGCGCGAGTGAGAGGGAAGGCAGGCCTAGCGCCGTCGCCGCAGAACCCACCAGGACAGAGCGGCGAGTGAGTGAGTGCTTCATGAGATGTCTCCTGGATTTTTATGGTTACTTTGAGATGGGCTTGGCTGTGCAAAAACCGAAGATCTAAGCGCTATTAAAGCGCGGCTTGCCACGACCCGCAACCCAGGAAACCTAGGGCTGCAGGTGAGGCTTCATGCTGGCAATTGAGGACGCGGGTACGGCCCCCCCGGCCACCTTCGGGACATCTCAATGCGCGCCCGATACTGAGTAGTCAATTCGCAATTTGATTGAAATAAAAGAAATGCATCCGCGGGTTTGAGTGGAGGCTATACGCCCTGAATGGGATCTAGTATCGAGGTCTGTCAGTTCGCTTCCCTCCTGGGTCGCTCAGCGCGGAGCTGAGCACGGGCAGGTGCCCGCTGGCCAATGGGCCGGGACGGCCTGGCGCCATATTTGAGGAAATCCGATGGATCTTGAACTTGCAGGAAAAGTGGTCGTTGTGACGGGCGGCAGCCGTGGAATTGGCTTGGCCTGTGCCCGCGCGTTTGCGGTAGAGGGCGCCAAGGTGGCCATCATGGCGCGGACCCAAACCGCCTTGCTGGAGGCGGCGACAGAGCTGGCGGGCGCAGGCTTGGCCGTGCATACCGAGTGCGTGGAGATGGGCGACGCCCAGGCGGTGCAGGCGGCGATCGAACGCATCGAAGTCGCCGTGGGCCCCATCGATGTTCTGGTCAATTCTGCTGGCGCGGCCAAGTACCACCCCGTCGACAGCACAGACAGCACCCGCTGGGCCGACGGCATGCGCGACAAGTACATGCCCACGGTCACTGCGCTCGATGCGGTCATCCCGCGCATGGCGCAGCGCGGGCGCGGCGCCATCGTCAACATCGCCGGGACCGGCGGCAAGTTGGCCAACCCGCTGCACATTGCCGGAGGAGCCGCGAACGCAGCGCTGTTGCTGGTGAGCGCCACCACCGCAAAAGCGTGGGGTCACCGCGGCATCCGCATCAATGCCATCAACCCGGGTCCGATCGAAACTGATCGGGCCAAGGCGGCCTTGCGGGTCAAGTCCCAAACCTCGGGGCGTCCAGAAGACGAACTGCGGGCCGAAGTGGCGGCGCGCCTTCCGCTGGGTCGCTACGGACAGCCGCAGGAAGTCGCCGCAGTTGCCGTGTTTCTCGCCTCCGCCCGTGCCAGCTTCATCACGGGCGCCTCCGTCGCTGTCGACGGCGGCGCGATGTGCCTGCCATGACACAAAGCCTCAGCCGCCAACTCGCCCAGTGGGTCCATCAGCTTCGCTTCGAAGACCTGCCCCCTGCCGTCGTCAACCGCGCCTGCGCCGCAACCCTTCAAGGCCTGACCTCGGCCTTGGTTGGGAGCCAGTTCCCCGACGCGCAGCAGGCGCTGGCGATCATGAAAGACGATGGCGCAGGGCCGGGCAACACCAGCGTTCTCGGGCACGACGTCAAACTCGGTCGCTCCGCTGCGGCCTTTGTGAACACCGAGATGATGGTGGCCGGTGGCAAATGGGACACCTTCCGGCTTGTGGTGCACCCCGGCTCCTTGGTACTGCCTGCAGCCCTGGCGATCGCCGAGGAAACCCAATGCTCCGGTCGGCAGTACCTGACCGCGGTCGCTGCCGGCTATGAAGTGGCCTACCGGCTCGCCAAGGACTTTGTTCCGACGATGATGTCGCGCGGTTTTCACGCGGGGCAGGTGTTCGGCATCTTCGGTGCGGCGGTTGCGGCTGCCAAGGCGCTTGATCTCACGGCCGACCAGATCCATGTGGCCATTGGGCAGTGCGTGAACCTGGCCGCCGGCAATCTGGAAGGCGGACCCAAGGCGCTGCATGAGGGCGCAGTGGCTCGCAATGGCCTGCTGGCCGCGGCCATTGCGCGCAACGGGGGGGCGGGAGGAGAACTGTCCTTGGAAGGGGAGGCGGGCTTTTACCGCACCTACGCAGGCACCCTCGGGCACCCGCTGCGTTACAGCTTCACCGACAGCCTGCATGCCGATCTCTCAGATGTCGTGGCAAACCTGGGTAGTCAGTGGCTGTTCTTGGATACGCTTTTCCGGATTTATTCGACGCCGGGATACAACATTCCTCACGTGGAAGTGACCGCGCAGCTTTGCCGGCGTGACAACATTCAGCCCGAAGATGTCGTCTCTATCGAATGCGAAGTGCATTGGCTGGAGACCCAGTACCCCAGCCCCGCATTTCCGACGCGCCGCAACGACGCGGGCCCGGAGCGCGAGCGGCCCCACTACTACGCCGCGTATGGCGTGCTCGAACGCGGCTTTCCTCTGGACAAGAACGTGGTGCGAGGTGTCGGCGAGCCAGACCCGCCGGGCCTGCACGACATGATGCAGCGCGTTCGCGTGACCGCCTCGCATACGCGCCCCCTGCTTGCGCCGCGCATCACCATCTTCACGCGGGATGGAAAGCTCCATACCCTGGAAGGAACCGGGCGCGAGTTTGCGCTGGAGTTTGACGCGCTGGCCAGCAAGCTGGCACCACTCGGCCCCAAGCTTCCTATCGGCGCCAAGGGCTATGCGGAGCTCGCTGCCGAATGCAAGCACCTGGACCAGGCGGCCAACGTGCAGCGGCTCATTGCACTGACACGCTGACGCTCTGAATCTCTGACACACCGAGGCAGGTCGCGTCGCGTCGCGGCCTGCCCTCCTACCCGGGATCTTGCGACCCGGGCGGCCGCTGAGGGCCAAGCCGCCTGAGTCTTGTGCGGCTGCGGTCCGATCAGAAGTACAGCATTTCCTTCACATCCTGGATGATGCGTTCGATCGTACCCTTGTGCGAAATGCTCTCCTGGATGAGATCGCGGGCTTTCAGGCGCTTGTAAAGGCCGTTGTCCTTGAGCAGGCCGGCCAGTACTTCGTCGAGCACGGGCTGGGCGTTCTGTAGGTCGACGAACGCCGCTACCTGATCGGACAGCTTGTGCTTGGAGACCAAGCCCTTCTTGTTTTTGGCCTTTGCAATCTCTTCGTCGTTGTCCACCAATTTGCGGACGGTGACCATGGTGAGGATCTGCCGGTTGTAGTCGACCGTGATCGAATTCTTGAAGAAGTACTGCAAGACCGGGATCTCTTGGAAGACGGGTGTGCCCGTCTGGAGCCGGTCCTTCTCGCGTTCCACCAGGCCGTTGACGACGAAGGTCTCGCCGTAGTTCACCAAGGCGTTGGCGTTGACCGTGTTGCGCGTCTGGGTCAGCTTGATGTTGGCCGACTCGCCCGCCTCCAGGAAGGACCGGGAAGCGCGGATGGACAGCAAAACCTCCTCTTCGTTCACAAAGGTGGGTGTCACCGAGAGCGAGATGCCCACCTGCTTGTCCGACAGGGTGAATCCGGTGTTGGCATTGCCAACTTGCACCGAGTAGGTGGAGCCACTGAAGAACACCGAGGGCAAGCGGTCGATGGCGGCGAGGGTGGGGCGAGCGACCACCTCATTCTTCTCGTACAGGGAGTTGGCAATGTTCAGCGAGTAGCTGAGGATGCCGGCCGTGATGGGGTCGGAGCCCGGTTCGGTGTAGAAGGACCGAGTCCGGAAGTTGTCCGTCACAGCGCCACCAGTGAAGCGCCACGCGCTGGCCACTTTGAGGCCTTCCATCAGGTTGACGCCGTAGGTTTGGGTGTCCTTTTCTTCGGTCCGCACCATGGTCACCTCGATGATGGCCACCGGTGGGTTCTTGCCGTCGCAGGGCATGGGCAGGGCGTAGGTGACCCAGCCTTCATCCCCACCACCAGAAGCGGTCGGCGTGATCAGTGGCGTGGCATCTTTTTCTACCACCGGTGCCGGACGGATATCGCAGCTGAACCAGTTCTTTTTGGGAGCAGCTGCCGCTTCGGCGGCGGGCGCTGCTGCGGCTGCGGGCTCAGCCTCTTTCTTTGCTGCTTCTGCCGGGGCGGCTTCTTCCGCCTTGGCTGGCGCTGCGCCCGGCGCCGTGTCGGAGACAGCCAACATCTCGGCGCCAAAGCCGGACCGCACGGCCAGCAACTGGTTGATGCGTGCGTCGACATAGCGGCGTTGCGGCGCGCTCTTCTCAGCTTCGTTGTACTTCGCCAGCATTTCCTGGGCTTGCCCAGGCTTGGCGATCACGGCTGCCTGGAAGGCCTTGAGGCGGAAGAGGCGTGGGTCATCCCAGCGGGCGTCATCGAGCTTCTTGACCGCCCAGGCCGATGCCGCCGAGTCACCCGCCAGCAAGGCGGCCCGGGCGAGGCCGAACAAGGCCTCCTGGGGTTTGGAGGGCTTCGCATCGATGGCTTGGGCGAACGCCTTCTGTGCGTCGCCGAACCGAGACGCTGAGAGGTACAACTTACCCAGTTGGAGGTAAGCCAGATCCATGGTCGGGTCGAGCAAGGCGGCGGTTTTGTAGCCGGCTTCTGCCAGTTTGAAGCTCTCCGGGTCACCCCGCTCGTGCTTGAGCTGATAGTTCAAGGCGTTGAAGAAATGCAGGGGCACGCTCTTGATGTCGAACTTCAGCGCGGTGTTGAAAACCTGCTGGGCTTTGTCGAAGTCCCCCTGGCGCAGGTATCCCAAGCCACTCTCGGCCAGCACCTGCGAGCGAGTCTGGCTGGGTTTGCCGGAGGCGTCCAGCTCGGCCTCGGCCGGGCCTCCCCACTTGGCAGCGGTCGACTTGCCGCCGAACGAGCCGCAGCCGGCCAGAAAACAGGTTGCCAGAGCCGCGCAGGCAAGCGCAGTGCGTTCGAACTTCTTCATTGCTTTTTCCTTGGGGAGTCGGGGAGGGAAGGTCATTAGTTGAGCTATGTTATCAAGCTGCCAATTGTTGGCAAAAAGAAAAATAGCCTCAAAATCAAATAGTTCCCAAATCTGTGCCGATAACCGACTCCTTCAGCTCACTCTGGAACCATGCCTGCTGCTTTGATATGCCCCGTCCACTTGGCTATTTCGGTCTCTACGAAGCGGCGCAATTCGGCGGGTGTCGAGGCCTGAGCGTCTATGCCGGCAGTACGTAGCTTTTGACGAAAATCCGGTTTTGCGGCGATGGCGCGAATCTCGCGACTCAAGCGTTCGAGGATCGGTGTCGGCGTGCCGGCAGGAGCCATCAGCGCATTCCACGCATACAGCTCGTACTCCGGATAGCCTGATTCGACCATCGTGGGCAGGTTCGGGACGACGGTCGAACGAACGGCCGTGGTCACGGCATGGCCCCGCACGCGGCCTGCGGCAATCAGAGGCAGGCCTGCCCCCGGGTCGATCGCCATCGCGTGGCTTTCGCCTGCGACCACAGCGTTGAGTGCCAGGGGGTTGCTCTTGTAGGGAACCAGCAGGACGTCAGTGCCGGCGATCTTGCGAAACAACTCGGCGAGTACTTGAGCGGACCCGGTGCCGTAGGCGAAGGTCATCTTGCCCGGGTTGGCCCGTGCATAGGCCACAAGATCTTGGACGCTGTTGGCCCCTAGTGCAGGATTGCTCACGATGATCAGCGGAAAGCTCCCCAGCAGGCTCACGGCTTCGAAGTTGCGCACAGGGTCGTAGGGCAGCTTCTTGAACATCCCGGGGTTAGACCCATGGGTCGATACGCTCGCCAGCAGCAGGGTGTAGCCGTCGGCTGGCGCCCGGGCGACGAATTCAGAGCCAATCGCACCCGATGCGCCAGGCTTGTTGTCGATCACCACGGGCTGCCCGAGAGCGGTCGATAGCTGCTCGGCGTACAAGCGGGCCACGAGGTCGGCCCCGCTGCCTGCGGCAAGCGGCACGACCAGACGTAGCGGCCGATCCGGCCAGGACTGGGCCAAGGTGCTACCGGCGGCGGCCAGGAGGGTTGCGGCCATGGTAGCCATGGCAAGGCGGCGAGATTTGAATAGGTTCATCACAGGCTCTCTTTCATGCAGCGACCAGCGGTCTGGCCAAAACGCGTGCCGGGGCGCCGTCGGAACCGGCGATAGGCAGCGCAAGAAACATCGCTTCGACCCGCTGGTTCGCGTGCGAGCGAAGGTTGGTGAGGTGCTCGGCGACCAGCACGCCCTGCGACAGCAGAATCTGGTGGACCGGCCAGGTGAAACCCGCCGGGCGTTTGTGCGCGGTCAGGTCTGGCGTGCTGAAGTCCACTCCGAGCAGCTTGACCTGGTGGCTGACCAGCCAGTCGGCCGCATCGATGGTCAAAAAGGGATGGTCCTCGTACTTCTCTGTGTTGATGTACTGGGCCCAGCCGGTGTCGAGCAAGACCATGTCGCCGCGTTTGAGCTTCGGTCTGGCGGTCTTCAGGTCGTCGGCGGTGATGGGGGCAAACGGCTCCTTCTCGATGCGCCAGATCACCGCGGTGCCATAGAGCCGATCGAGCGGGATCTGGTCAAAGGCGGGGCCGTCGATCATGAAGTGGCGTGGTGCATCGACGTGGGTTCCATGGTGAACCACCATCTGGATCTCGGTGATGTTGGCATTGCCCTCGGGCATCTTGAGGAGATGCCGAAACACCGGCTGGGGAAAGGCGGTTGAACGCGAGAGGTTCTCGGTCAGAACGTGGGTCAGGTCGGTCCACGGGCCGTTGCCCCCGGTCTCTCCGGTGGGCTCGGGCAAGGGCAGCCAGCCTTTCCAAGCGCGTGTAATGGGGGCAATGTGGTCACACATGGATAGCTCCTGGCGTCACTCGGGGATCATGCCGGCGTTGCGGATATGGGTCGACCAACGCTCAAGCTCGGTTTCCAAGAACCTGGCGAGTTGGGCCGGTGTGCTGCTCATGGCGTCGATACCCGCCGATCCCAGCTGCTGGCGCACCTCCGGCAGGGCCATGACCTTCACCAGTTCTGCATTGAGGCGGTCACGCACGGCAGCCGGCGTGCCGGCGGGCAGCAGCGCGGCGTACCAGGCCGACAACTCGTAGCCAGCCATACCCGCCTCGATCATGGTGGGCAACTGCGGCGCGATGGGGGTACGCTTGGCCGTGGTGACGGCCAGGGCGCGAACCCGACCCGCCTCGATCAGGGGCAGGGACGGACCCGGGTCAATCACCATCATCTGGATCTCGCCCGCGATGACCGCCTGGAGCGCCAAAGGGTTGCTCTTGTACGGGACCAGCAAGACATCGGATTTGCTCTGGGTCTTGAAAAGCTCGGCGGTCACCTGCGCGCCACCCGTGCCATAGCCAATGGACAACTTGCCGGGGTTGGCACGCATGTGCGCCTGCAACTCAGCGACGGTTCTGGCCGGCACAGCCGGGTGGACGACCAGAATCAGGGGAATGGTGCCCAGCATGGTCACCGGCTCGAAGTCCTTGATCGGCTCGTAGGGCAGCTTCTTGAACATCCCCGCATTCGAGGCCTGCGTGGTCTGCGTGGCGATGAAGACCGTGTAGCCATCGGGTGTGGCGCGCGCAACCGCGGCAGCCGCGATGGCCCCGCTGGCGCCGACTCGGTTCTCGACGATGACCGGCTGCTTGATGGCCTCGGACAGCTTTTGTCCCACCAGGCGCGCAACGATGTCCGTGCCACTGCCCGCTGCGAAGGGCACGATGAAGCGCACGGGACGGTCCGGCCACTGCTGGGCCTGTGCGGTCGACAGGGCGGTTGCGGCGAGGAGGCCCAGGAGGGCGCGGCGTGACCAGTGCAGGGGAATCTGTGACATGGAGGCTTTCCTTTCAGGATGAATGGGCAGGAACAGTGGCGGTTAAGAGGGGCCCGAGCCAGCCCGGGCCGGCGTCGGCCAGGGCGTTGCACAAGGTGGCCAGGTCTTGGGCTGGGTGATCGCCGAGCACCGGGGTCGCCATCGCCAGCAGCTTGGCCTGCAGCTCCGGGTCGGTCAGGGGCCGATCGCGACTCCCGCGGGCATGGGGGATGTGCGTGTCCAGCACGCGGCCTGACCGCAGGTGCACTTGCACGCGGGCCTCATCGCGCGCCAGGTCCTCTCGGGGCAGCGCCTCGATGCGATCGCGCAAGGCGACGATGTCGGGGTGATTCAGGGCAGTCTCGCTGGCTTCGGCGATGCCGGCGCGCCCACAGGTCAAAGCGGCCGCCGCCCAGTGGTAAACGCTGGCATTGCAGGCCAGTGCGTGCGCGGGATGGCGGGTCCCGGTGAGTTTGAGCACCAGCGGGTGAACCTCCAGGCTCACCCGGTCAATCGATTCACCCGATAACTGTGGCAGCAGCGCCAGGCAGCCGTCGATGATCGGATGGATCACCACCCC
>NZ_JARXAB010000056.1 GCF_029866045.1 Ramlibacter sp.
GCCATTCGATGAAGAAGGCGTGCGCGTGGCACCGCGCAAGGTGGTCAAGGGTGGGCGGGTGGAGGGCTATTTCCTGTCCAGCTATTCGGCGCGCAAGCTGGGCATGAAGACCACGGGCAACGCCGGTGGCTCACACAACCTCGTGATGACATCGCGCCTCACGCAAGCCAGCGACAACCTGGACGCCATGCTGCAAAAGCTGGGCACGGGCCTGTTTGTGGTGGAGCTGATGGGCCAGGGCGTGAATTACGTCACCGGCGACTACTCGCGCGGTGCGAGTGGCTTCTGGGTCGAGAACGGCAAGATCGCCTACCCCGTGCACGAGATCACCATTGCAGGCAACCTCAAGGACATGCTCAAGGGCATCGAGGCCGTGGGTGCCGATGCCTACAACTATGGTGCCAAGACGGTGGGTTCGATCCTGGTCAACCGCATGAAGGTGGCGGGCAGCTGATGTTCGCGTCCGCAGCAGGCGGATACCGCCAGTGGCTGTTGTGATCCGGGTTTTTTGCAACTCTCCCGCCCCAGGCCCTCGTGACTGCGAGGGCCTTTTTTCATGGAGGATTTCGTCAGGTGGCACTGCGGGGTTTGGCCGCCCAGGTGTCTTTCTTCCCGCGCATGCCCACGGGCAGCGCGAGCCCGACGCGGTGCCGGGACATCGCATCCCGGGGCTCGAGATGGGCCAGCATCAGAGTAGCTGCGTCGGCATAGGGAACGATCATCTGCGGCACCTTCGACGCGAACAGCAGCAGCATCAATGGGCTGGGTAGCCTGCCCGCAAAGGCTGGCACGGAGACCGGCAGCTGGTCCGCGGCGATGCGCAGCCGGGCGATCCCCAGCGCGGGTTGGTCGACCATCGGTCCCGGGCACAGCAGGCGCCAATCGAGGGGCGAGGTGTTCAGGCGCTCAAAGTTCTTCTTGTGCGGCCAATAGGTGTCGCGCACCTTGGGCAGTTCAACACCCCGGCGGCCTGTCTGGCCGATGTCGAGCACCGCAGCGCCCCCTAGAAACCAGCAGGTTGGCCGCTCTGCGGGTGCCAGGGACTCCACGCTGGAAACAATGCGGTCCACGAGGTCGACAAACGCGCGACCTTCGGTGACCAGCCCCGCACAGTTGATCAACGCCTCGTGGCCCCGGATGATGTCTGCCAAGGCGCTGATTGCCACGGATCCCAGGTCCACCTGGTGCACTGTGATGCGTGATCGCAGGTCCTGGGGCAGCCGGGCAGGGTTGCGCACTAGCACTGACACCTGGTGGCCTGCCGCAACAGCTTGCTGCAGTACGTGGCGGCCGAGGGAGCCCGTGGCTCCCAGGATGAGAAGACGCTTCATGATGATTCGCGAGAGGATTGAGGAAAGGTCTGCCGATGGCCGGGTAGTCATCGACGGGCGATGCCGCGATGATTCCATGCCATCGTCTCAGCAGCACTAACGGCGGGTGAGGCCCATCGCGAAGTCGGTGACTTTGTTCACAGTGCTTGTCTTTGCCTGCGGGTTCTCGCGGGTCTTGCCTGCCGCCGTACAGGTGGTGCAGGAACGCCGACGGACAGGCGATATGCTGTGCCCACCATGCCTGTCGTGCCCCCGAAGCCCCCAGCCAACGGCCATGCCGCTGACCCCATTGCGCCGCAAGACCCGGCCCTGTTGCGCCGTCTGCTGCGCGCCAAGGACCGCATGGACGCTGCGTCGCACGAAGCCTGGCCGGTGCAGCGGCTGGCCGAGGTCAGCGGCGTCTCCGACGCGCATTTCGCACGATCCTTCCGGCAGGCGTTTGGCATCCCGCCCCACCGCTACCTGCTGACCCGCCGCATCGAACAGGCCACCACGCTGCTGCGCGACACGGACTTGCCCATCACCGAGATTGCGTTTGCCACCGGGTGGGAGAGCCTGGGCACCTTCGGCCGCACCTTTCGCGACATCACGGGGCAGAGCCCCAGTGCGGTGCGCCTTCAGGCCCAGGCCCGCTTGGAGCCACTGGACAAGGTGCCGGCCTGCGTATTGAAAGCCGCACAACGCCCTGACCTCACCACCGCAGTTTCGGAGAAGCGCCGCCGCCAGCCCGCAGGTACAAAGCCGACATCAGCAACAACCAAGGAGATCTGATGGCGAAGAACCAAGGCATTGGCGTGGTGGGCGTGTATGTGGACGACCAGGACGAAGCGCTCGCGTTCTATGTGGGCAAGCTCGGGTTTCAGGTGCACACGGATGTGCGCAATGGCCCCTACCGCTGGCTGACGGTGCAGCACCCCGATCAGCCGGGCTTCCAGCTCGGCCTGTTCAGGCCTGGCCCACCGATCCATGATGAAGCCACAGCGCAAACTTTGCGCGCGATGGTGGCCAAAGGAGCCATGCCTGCGCTGGTGCTCCATGTAGCGGACTGCCGCGCCGACTATGCCCGGCTGCGCGACCTGGGTGTGGAGTTCACACAGGAGCCCGTGGACCGGTACGGCAACGTGGACGCGGGCTTTCGGGACCCGGCGGGCAACGGCTGGAAGATGATCCAGCTAGCCGCTGGAGGTGTGCAATGAGCGCCGGTGCGGGAATTCGGCGGTTCCATCGCTGGGTGTTGATGGCGTTCACGTTGGCCGTCATCGCCAATTTTGTGGCTCGCTCCCAGGGGGCAGGCAACCCGCCGGACTGGGTCACGTACGCGCCCCTGCCGCCGCTGGCACTGCTGCTGTTGACGGGGTTGTACCTGTTCGTGCAACCCTACCTGCAGCGGCTTGCTGTCCGGTCTTCTGTTAGGCCTGCCCCGGGCGGCCAGGGCTTGCCGCACGCGTGACGGCGCGCGGTGTGTCCCGCCATCACTCTGCGAAATCTGCAAAGTCCGCCAGCAACTCCAGCACGCCCTCCACTGCGGGCGAGGGCGGTGGCTGGTGGCGGTGCGCCACGGCCATGGGGCGCATGAGCGGCGGTTGCAGCGGGCGGATCTGGACATCGGGCGTGCCCTGCAGGTCCTCCACCTCCTCCATCGGTAGCAGTGCGGCGCACTGGCTGGCCACGGCCAGGCTTTTGAGGGCGCCAGGGTAGCTCAGCGCCAAAAACGGGCGCGGATGGTGCCCCGCCTGACCAAACCAGTTGGCAATCAGCCCGTGCATCTGCGTGGCGGGCGCAAACGAAGCCCAGCGTCGGCTGGCCAGCCAGTCGGGGCCGACGCGGTCTGGCGCGTCCCACGCGGCGGGCAGCAGGGCCACCATGGGGTCGTTGCGCCAGGGGGTCTGGCGCACCTCTGCCAGCGGCGGCTGGGGGCTGGCGACGATGGCAATGTCCAGCGTACCGGCCTTGAGCCGCTGCATCGACTCGGCCGAGCCCACGGCCTCCAGGCGGATTTCAACCCCGGGGCTGCGTGCCGCCAGCGCCTCCAGCATGCGTGGCAGCAGCCGGGTGCTGACACCCGCCGACACTCCCACCCGCACCATGCCTTCGCGGCCCGATGCGTGGCGCCGCACGCGTTCCACCAGGTCATCGCTGGCCAGCAACAGCTGGCGGCCTTCGCGCACCAGCACCTCGCCAGCGGGGGTGAGGTCGGCCTGCCGCCGCCCGCGCACCACCAGCTCGGCGCCCAGGCGCGATTCCAGTTCCTTGATGTGCATGCTCACCGTGGGCGGCGCGAGGTGCAACGCCTGCGCGGCGGCCGCAAAGGTGCCCAGGTCGGCGATGGTGATCAGGGTTTGCAACTGGTCGAGATTGAGGTTACGCATCAGCTTTTATGAAGTGAATCGTCATTGAATTCAACTTTACAGATGGTAAGCCCGGCGAGAGCATTGCGGGGCCATGAAACACCCGCATCCCCACACCACTGCCCCCAGAGCCGTCTCTGCTTCAAACCTTGTGGGCCGCCAGCGACCTGTGCGAACCGTTGCCATAGTCGTGTTTCTGCGTGCGCTGCGTTGGGCCGTGGCGGGCGCGCGCAACGCCAGGGATCGGTGGGCTGCCGCTGCGGCGCGCGCCGAGCGGCGCGTCACCGAGCAGTTCAGGGTGCCCCCAGGTGGGGGGTGAGAGCCATATTTGAATGAAATTGGCGTGTAGCGCAGGTAATTCATGCGCTGGTAGCTATCATTTTAGGAGTGAAGGCTGGTTGCTGCTCAGCCGGCAATCGCCTGCGCCGCAGTCTGCCCCCGCAGTGTCATGGGCAAAACGGGGCATCCGGCGTGTGTGGGGCCTGAGGGCGCTTACTTGCGCTGGTTGAAATGGCTCTCGACTTCTGCGGTATGGCCGGCATAGCTCTTGGAGATGGGCCAGGTGCTGCACAGGCTGGTGCGCAGCCGTTGGCCTGATTGGAAGGCGAACACCATGTGCTCGGACCCCTTGGCGAACCGCACACCGCAACTTCCCTGGTCGCCCCGAGTGTGCACCGTGATGGCCGTGGCCTGATCGCCTTTGTAGATGGTCGTGGGCCTGAAAAGGGCTCGGTACTCGTTTTTGTGCGCAGGGTCGACGATCTCTTCTGTCACAACGCCTTTGAACACGACCGTGGCTTGTGGAGCATTTGCTTGCGCAGAGGCGAGCTTGCAGCTGCATGCATAGGTATTGCCGGCCAGCCAGGCCATGGCGGTGGCGCAAAAGATGGTGGTGAAGGGCTTCATATTGGGCCTTGCTCAGAGGGTGGAGTGGGGCAGTTATCGAGTCGGCAGTACCGGTGCTGCAGCCGTGCTGGGGCAGTTCAATGCTGGTGACGGGCGCTCGTTGCCAACAGTGATGCGTTCGTGACGCCGGGCACAGATCAGGCTGCAGCAACGTGCTCCGCGATGGCTTGTCCCACTTGTGTTGTGCTGGCGCTTCCTCCCAGGTCCGGCGTGCGCGGCCCGCTCTTGATCACCTCTTCGATGGCCGCCACGATGGCATCGTGTGCCAACCTGCCCGCGCCCTGGCCGTGGGTGAGGAAGTCCAGCATCAGCGCTCCCGACCAGATCATCGCAATCGGGTTGGCGATGTTTTGGCCGTAGATGTCGGGCGCGGAGCCGTGCACGGGCTCGAACAGGCTGGGGAACGTGCGCTCGGGGTTCAGGTTGGCCGAAGGGGCCAGGCCAATGGTGCCGGTGGTGGCCGGGCCCAGGTCGCTGAGGATGTCGCCAAACAGGTTGGTGGCAGCCACCACGTCAAAGCGCCCAGGCTGCAGCACAAAGCGGGCGGTGAGGATGTCGATGTGCTGCTTGTCCAGCGTGACCTCGGGGTAGGCCTGGGCCACGTCGTCGGCACGCTGGTCCCACCAGGGCATGCTGATGGCGATGCCGTTGCTTTTGGTGGCCAGGGTGACATGCTTCTTGGGGCGGCTTTGCGCCAGGTCGAACGCGAACTTCAGCAGGCGGTGGGCGCCGTGGCGGGAGTAGACGGATTCCTGGATCACGATCTCGCGGTCGGTGCCCTCGTACATGATGCCGCCCAGTGACGTGTACTCCCCCTCGGTGTTCTCGCGCACCACGCAGTAGTCGATGTCACCGGGTTGGCGGCCCGCCAGGGGGCAGGGTACGCCTTCGAACAGGCGCACGGGGCGCAGGTTGATGTACTGGTCGAACTCGCGGCGAAACTTGAGCAGCGAACCCCATAGCGACACATGGTCCGGCACGGTGGCGGGCCAGCCCACGGCACCGAAGAAGATCGCGTCCATGCCCGCCAGCTGCGCCTTCCAGTCGTCG
>NZ_JARXAB010000068.1 GCF_029866045.1 Ramlibacter sp.
ATGTTCAGGAAGAAAGACAAGAAGCCCGCGGCAGACAAGGGAGCATCGGCATGAGCATGAACCTCGTCACGCTGCTGTACCTGATCGCCATCGTCTGCTTCATCCAGGCCTTGAAGGGCCTGTCGCACCCGACCACCTCGATCCGCGGCAACCTGTTCGGCATGATCGGCATGACGATCGCCGTGCTGACCACCGCGGCGCTCATCCAGCGCCAGGCCGTCGCGCTGGACGTCGGTTTCGGCGAAGGCCTGGCCTGGGTGCTGGGCGCGCTCGTTGTGGGCGGCGCCGCCGGTGCCACCATGGCCCGCCGGGTTGAAATGACCAAGATGCCCGAGCTGGTCGCCTTCATGCACAGCATGATCGGCCTGGCGGCGGTGTTCATCGCGGCCGCGGCCGTGGCTGAGCCCTGGGCTTTCGCCATCACCACCAAGGGCGGCGCCATTCCGGGCGGCAACCGGGTCGAGCTGGCACTGGGCGCCTTCATCGGTGCGGTCACGTTCAGCGGCTCGGTCATCGCCTTCGGCAAGCTGAGCGGCAAGTACAAGTTCCGTCTGTTCCAGGGCGCCCCGGTCACTTTTGCCGGCCAGCACAAGCTCAACGCGGCCCTGGCGGTGGCCACGCTGTTCTTCCTGTTCGGCTTCTGGCACTCGGAAAGCGCACTCGACTTCGGCCTGATCTGCGCCCTGGGCTTCGTGATGGGCGTGCTCATCATCATCCCGATCGGCGGCGCCGACATGCCGGTCGTGGTGTCGATGCTGAACAGCTACTCGGGCTGGGCGGCGGCGGCGCTGGGCTTCACGCTCGAGAACGTTACCCTGATCATCACCGGGGCTCTGGTCGGCAGCTCGGGCGCCATCCTCAGCTACATCATGTGCAAGGCCATGAACCGCTCGTTCTTCAGCGTGATCCTGGGCGGCTTTGGCGGTGACGCCACCGCCGCCACTGGCAGCGCACAGCCGCAACGCAGCGTGAAGAGCGGCAGTGCAGATGACGCCGCCTTCATCCTGGGCAATGCGGAAACCGTGGTCATCGTGCCCGGCTACGGCCTGGCGGTGGCGCGCGCCCAGCATGCGGTGAAGGAGCTCGCCGAGAAGCTCACGCACAAGGGCATCACCGTCAAGTACGCCATCCACCCCGTCGCCGGCCGTATGCCCGGTCACATGAACGTGCTGCTGGCCGAGGCCGAGGTGCCTTACGACCAGGTCTTCGAAATGGAAGACATCAACGGCGAATTCGGGCAGGTCGACGTGGCCATCGTCCTGGGCGCCAATGACGTGGTCAACCCCGCCGCCATGCAAAAGGGCAGCCCGATCTACGGTATGCCCATTCTCGATGCCTACAAGGCCAAGACGGTGATCGTGAACAAGCGAAGCATGGCTGCTGGCTACGCCGGGCTGGACAACGAACTTTTCTACATGGATAAGACGATGATGGTCTTCGGCGACGCCAAGAAGGTGGTCGAGGACATGGTCAAGGCCGTGGAGTGAGCGAAGAGGGCGCGGATGGTTCTGCCGCCCTCGTAGTCAAGCGGCGCAGACCGCAGCAGGGAGTGACTCGGGGCCGTCATGCAGCCGGCACCGGGACTGGAAGTCCTGTCTTAACGTTCGGAAGTACCGAGGAGTGACCACAATGACCGACCGCCCCTGGCTATCCGCCTATCCTGCCGGCGTCCCCACCGACATCGACCCTGGCCAGTACCGTTCGCTGGTGGAGCTGATGGAGGAGAGTTTCTCCCGCTTTGCCGACCGCCCCGCCTACAGCTTTCTGGGCAAGGAAACGAGCTTTGGCGACACCGACCGCCTGAGCCGGCAACTGGCCAGCTATCTTCAGGGTCTTGGGTTGTCCAAAGGGGACCGGGTGGCGGTCATGATGCCTAACTTGCCCCAGTACCCGATCACCGTCGCCGCCATCTTGCGTGCTGGCATGGTGGTGGTCAATGTGAACCCGCTCTACACCGCGCGCGAGCTTGATCACCAACTGCGCGACTCGGGCGCCAAGGCGATTGTCATCGTTGAGAACTTCGCCCATACCCTGCAGGCCTGTATCGCCAATACCGGCGTCAAGCATGTGGTGGTGGCAGCTATGGGCGACCGCCTGGGTGCGCTCAAAGGTGCCCTGGTCAACTACGTCGTTCGTCGTGTCAAGAAAATGGTGCCGGCCTTCAGCCTGCCCGGCTCGGTCCGGTTCAATGCCGCACTGGCGCAGGGCGAGGGGCGCACCCTGTCGCCGGTAGCGGTGGGCCCTGATGACATTGCTGTCCTGCAGTACACCGGCGGCACCACCGGCGTGTCCAAGGGCGCAGTGCTTTTGCACCGCAACGTGGTGGCCAATGTGCTGCAGTCCGACGTCTGGAACGACCCGGTCATGAAGAAAATTCCGGCGGGCGAGCAACCCACCGGTGTCTGCGCGCTGCCGCTTTATCACATCTTTGCGTTCACCGTGAGCATGATGGTGTCCATGCGAAATGGCGGCAAGCAGATTCTCATTCCGAACCCGCGCGACCTGCCGGCGGTGCTCAAGGAGCTTTCCAAGCACCGTTTCCACAGCTTCCCCGCGGTGAGTACGCTGTTCAACGGCCTGGTCAACCATCCCGACTTCGGCACCGTCGACTGGAGTCACCTCAAGATCTCGGTGGGCGGCGGCATGGCGGTGCAAAGCGCCGTTGCCAAGCAGTGGCTGGAGAAGACGGGTTGTCCCATTTGCGAGGGCTATGGCCTGTCGGAAACCTCGCCCTCGGCCAGCTGCAACCCGGTGACCAATACCGACTTCACCGGCACCATCGGCGTCCCCATTCCTGCGACCCGGATGAAGATCCTCGACGACGATGGCAATGACGTGCCGGTGGGCGAGCGCGGCGAGATTGCGATCAAGGGACCGCAAGTGATGGCGGGTTACTGGCAGCGCCCAGACGAGACCGCCAAGGTCATGACCGCCGACGGCTGGTTCAAGTCCGGTGACGTCGGATTCATGGACGAGCGGGGCTACTTCAAGATCGTTGACCGCAAGAAAGACATGATCCTGGTCTCAGGATTCAACGTCTATCCCAACGAGGTAGAAGACGTGGTGTCGATGCTGCCCGGCGTGCTCGAGTGCGCCGCGGTCGGCGTGCCCGACGAGCACAGCGGCGAGGCGGTCAAGCTCTTCGTCGTCAAGAAGGACCCGGCGCTCACCGAGCAGCAGGTGCGCGACTTCTGCCACGCGAACCTCACCGGCTACAAGCGGCCGAGCGCCATCGAGTTCCGCACCGAGCTGCCCAAGACCCCGGTGGGCAAGATCCTTCGCCGCGAGTTGCGCGACAAGACTTGAGCCTTCGGCCGCCCTTCGGACCTCGGGATCTGTCTCTGCTTGCGCAGAGGGCCTCATGACACTCGCCATCGTCGCCGCCATGCGCGAGGAGCTGGCCGCGGTGCTTGCCCTCATGCCGGCCGAGACCTGCAGCACCGTCGCGGGGCGTGAATTTTTTCGCGGGCGCTTGCATGGCCAGGATGTGGTTCTGGTGCTCTCGCGTATCGGCAAGGTGGCAGCTGCGGCCACTGCAGTCACTTTGATTGAGCGATTCGGCGCCTCCGCCATCGTCTTCACCGGCGTGGCCGGAGGCCTGGGTCCTGGCGTGCAGGTGGGTGACGTGGTGGTGGCCGACGCCTTCTTGCAGCATGACCTAGACGCCTCACCCCTGTTCCCACGTCACGAGGTCCCCCTTTACGGGAAAAGTCGTTTTGCCACCGATGCGTCGCTCAGCGCACGCTTGGCGCTGGCTGCTGGCGCTGCCTTGCCGCAGGCCCGGCTGCATCGGGGGTTGATCGTCAGCGGCGATCGCTTCGTCGCGACCACCGCCGAGGCGCGGGCGCTGCAGGCAGAACTGCCCGACGCGCTGGCGGTCGAAATGGAGGGCGCCGCCATCGCCCAGGTCTGCCACGACTACGGTCTGCCCTATGCGGCGGTGCGCACCATCTCCGACCGGGCCGACGACGCGGCCCACGGCGATTTTCTGCACTTCGTCCAGGAGGTGGCCAGCCGGCACTCGGCGGCCATCGTCGCCCACCTGCTGGCCTGAGCGGCGCGGCCTTCGCCCTGCGGGCCGGCCAAGCTGGCCCTTACTCGAACTCGAAAGTCAGGCCCAGTGTGCTGGCGGTTTTGCCCTCGCCGCGCAGGCGCCAGGCATGGCTCGCGTCCAGCGTCCAGCCCTGCGCGGGCTGCCAGCGCAGACCCGAGCGCAGGAAGTCACTGCCGTCCTCCCGATAGCGCTCCGTCATCACCTGCCAATCGGGGCGGAAGGCCCAGTCCACCGACAGGCCGCCGCGCCAGGCGCGTGCGCCGCCGGGATCCGCCTGCGTGCGCCCCAGGTTGGCATGCCAGCGCAGGTCTTCGCTCCAGGTGCCCGTGAGCAGGCCGTTGACCACCACCGACCGCTCCCGTGGCCGTGCCGTCGGTGTCCAGGCCGGGGCCACGGCGAGGCCGCCACTGAGCCAGGGGGTCAGCGCCGTCGCCCATTTGAGTTGGGCGCCCAAAGTGCGCTGCCGGGTGCCGTCCTCACGGACTTGGTCGACGCCGAGCGACCACTCGATCGGCCCGAGCCGGCAACCGGCTGCGCCGTGCAACAAGCCCAGCGGCCCGGGGCCGCTGCGGCTGGCCCAGGACTCGAGCTTGCAGCGGCCCGGCTCCAGCAGGGCGGCGTCGTCGATGGCATGGTGACCGCCGGCTGCCAGGGCTGGCAAGGTGACACTGGCCACCGCCAGAGCGCTCGCGGCGCGAAGGAGGCGCGCAATGCGCAAGAGGTATCGGTTCATCGGGCGTGTGTTCATCGTAGCCAGCCTCGTTTTCGGAAGTACCACATGGGCACCAGGGCGCTGGCGATCATCAGGCCCAGCACATAGGGGTAGCCCAGGTCGCCCAGCCATGCGATCTCGGGGAAGCGCAGGTTCATTCCGTACAGGCTGGCGACCAAGGTCGGTGGCAGCAGGGCGACGCTGGCCACCGAGAAAATCTTGATGATCTTGTTTTGGTTGATGTTGATGAAGCCGACGGTGGCGTCCATCAGGAAGTTGATCTTGTCGAACAGGAAAGCGGTGTGGTTGTCCAGCGATTCGATGTCGCGCAGGATCTGACGCGCCTCCTCGAACTGCTCGGCCGAGAGCATGCGGCTGCGCATCATGAAGCTCACCGCGCGGCGCGTGTCCATCACGTTGCGGCGGATCCGGCCGTTCAAGTCCTCTTGGCGGGCGATGGCGCCCAGCACCTCGCCAGCCAGGGTGTCGGTCACTTCACCCGACAGCACCTGTTTGCCGGCCTTCTCGAGCTCGTCGTAGATGCCTTCCAGCGTGTCGGCCGAGTACTCCGCGTCGGCGTCGAACAGCTTGAGCAGCACCTCCTTGGCATCCTCGATCAGCCCGGGGGCACGGCGGGCGCGCAGGCGCAGCAGCCGGAACACCGGGATATCTTCGTCGTGGATGGAAAACAGCACGCCCTTGCTGCGCAGGCTTTCATTGACCAAGTTGAGGATGAAGGCCACCCGCACCGTGCGGGGTTCGTCGTCGCCAGCGACCAGGAAGTCGCTGCGGATGTGCAGGTCGCCGTTGTCTTCTTCATAGAAGCGGGCGGACTCCTCGATGTCCTCGTCCATCGCGTCGTCGGGGATGGACAGGCCGAAGTACTGCTTGACCCAGCGCTTTTCTTCCAGCGTGGGCGATTCGAGGTCTACCCAGATGGGCTGGAACTTGGAGAGTTCTTCCAGGGACTCGATTTCTTCCTGGAAGAGGCGCCCATTGACGAGCGTGAAGATGTTGAGCATGGCTCACTCCGTGACAAGGCGGGGGTGCGGCGGGGATGGGTGCTTCCGACGCCGCAGTCACGGGCGTCGAAAGCTACCGACTAGGGCAGGTTTCCAAGGCAAATGCCTCCGGTGGTTTCGACCGTTGGATTATGCCGCGCTCAGCTGCTGGAACCGATGGGGCTTGCTCGGCCGTTATCCAGAAAAGCCAGCAGTTCGGCCTTGTGGGTGTAAGCGTCCTGCTCCCCGAGGTTGACCAGTGCGCTGACGAAAGCCGGCTCGAAAAGCAGATAGCTGGCCAAGGGGCCGCCGCTGCGCATGGCGCCGAGGCCAGCCAGGGCGCGGCGCACCTCTCTCGGCAGCGCGCCTGCATGGGCCTGGGCCAGCGCGTCCAGTGACTCGCTGGGCTGCAGCGCCATCACGTCGACCGCCCGGTAGGGCATGAGCGCTGCGATTTCACGGGGCATCTGCCGCAGGGTCTGGGTGACCCGCTGGGCCTGCTCCACGTCGGCCTGCAGGGTGTCGTGAAAGACGCTGGCCAGGGCGTGGCCCATGATCGCACCCATGCGAGGCTCGCCCATGGGTGCGGCTGCCGCCGTGGCTGCGCCGCCCATCCCGGCGCGTTGCGGCTGACCTACCCCGATCACCAGCACCCGGTCGGCCTGCAGGTGCAATGCAGGCGACAGCGGGGAGATCTGGCGCATCGAGCCGTCGCCGAAGTACTCGCGCCGACCCTCCACCCACAGCGGCGTAGCGGGGAACAGCAGCGGGATGGCAGCCGAGGCCATCAAATGCTCGATCGTCAGCGGCTGGAATTCACCACGCCGGCCGGGGCGCGCCCAGGGCTGGCGCGGGCCGCCCGAGCCGGAAGGGCCCGCCGGATGGGTCTGGCAAAAAGTCCAGTGCTCTCCGGAGGTGTAGCTCGAAGCGGTCACCGCCACTGCGTCCAGCGCCCCGCTTGCCAGCGAGGCCTCGATCCCGTCCAGCGAGATGGCCTGGTGCAGGGTGTCGACCAGCGGCATGGTGTCCAGCAGTGCGCCCTCCTGGCGTGCACGACTCCAGAGCCGCACCGCAGCCAGCAGGCGGGAGAACCGCACCCAATGGGGGGCATCCAGCCGGTAGACCCTTTCGCTGCGCAGCCGCAACCAGAAGTCGGCGAGCCGGTCGAAGGCGTCCAGGCCTTGGGTGGCGACGCTGGCCAGGAAGGCCGCATTGAGCGCGCCAGCGGATGTGCCCACGAGCACCTGGAAAGGAAACGAGGTGCTGGGGGCGGTCGACTGAACCCGCAGCAGGTTGGCCAGTCCGCGTAGTACGCCCACCTGGTAGGCCGTGCGCGCGCCACCCCCCATAAGGACCAGCGCCTGCCGCCTGCGCTGCGGCGCTGTGGCGCTCATCTGGATCAGGGTGGCAAGGGTCATGGTTCAGTGGTCACGGATCCGCTCGACCCCATGCTAGTTCAAATGTATGCATCTTCCAAGTTGCAGGAATCGTCCTACCTCGGATAGCAGTGCCAGCCGACGCCCCGCAGAGGAGCTTGGCTCTAGATTGTTGCCAATGTCGTCTACCGATCTCACGCTTGGCGCATGTTGCACCTTGGTGTTGCCACCCTGGATGCAACGAGCGCGGCGGACAGATTTTCTCGGGAGCCTGCGCCCATGTTTCACCCTGTTACTGAAGTTCTTGCGGACCCTGTCTCGCCGTCCTCCACCCGAAGCAGTGCGAGAGGATGCGCCACGCCGGACGCCGCTAGCCCGCCCGGCCCGCATCGGCATACGCGCGCCGCACCGCCATGGCCATTTCGCAGCCATGCCTTGGGTGACGCTGGATCTCCGACCGCGCCCCCGCCGGTCCTGGCCGGGGCGGTGGCCTTGACGTCGGATGTGGTGCCGCAAAGGGCCCCGCATGGGCTGCCGGGCAGGCCTCCGCGCCGACAGCAGTTTGGCGCCTTGTTGCCAGGAACCCTCTGAGATGTCCCTCGCCCGAATGATCCGTCGTCGCCGCCCGCCCTCGTCCCCGGACAAGCCTCGGGTTGAGCGAATCGAACATGCCAACCTCGACCGTCCCGACCCCCCTCGCCACCCCCGGGCGGGTGAAGCCGCATACCCCCAGACGCCTTGCCCGCGTTGCAAAACCGGGCGGCCAGGCGCATAGTGGGTTTGACTTGTGATCCTTCCAGCTGTTGCGCTGGTCAGCGCAGCGGCTATTCCCACCGTGCAACTGGAGACGCACCCATGAACTTGACGATCAGCGGTCACCATCTGGAAGTCACCCCCGCCCTGCGCGCCTATGTGGTCAACAAGCTCGAGCGCATCACCCGTCATTTCGACCAGGTGGTCGATATCCGGGTGCTGCTGAAGGTGGACAACCAGAAGGAGAAGGAGCGACGGCAGCGGGCCGAGTGCCGCATTCATGTCAAGGGCAGCGACCTGTTCGCCGAATGCGCCGACGAGGACTTGTACGCCGCCATCGACCTCTTGGTTGACAAGCTGGACCGCCAGGTGTCGGAGCATAAAAACCGTATCGGTGAACGGGCCTTGGCCGGCCGTACCGCCAAACGGGACGTCCTGGGTAGCGAGGCCTTGGGGGCACCCCTGATCAGCCCGGCGGCCTGACCCGCGCCCGAGACCCCCACGACCTGGGCCTCCCCCCGGCGCGTTCCCTCGTCAGTTCGCCCCTGCGTTCCCCGCGCCGGGGCGCCCTTCAGGGCGCGTTGTCTTCCCCGCCCTAGCGAACAGCGGGTCGCTGGTCCCCGGCGCATGAGTTGGTGACCCCTGTGGCGCCTTGTCCACGCACCTTCTATGAGCCGTTGGGAGTGCTGGGCATGGGGTGCATAATTCGCTCCCCAACCATGAACCGCCTCGCCTCTATCCTGCCGGCCACCCAGGTGCTGGTGCACGTCGATGCCACGAGCAAGAAGCGGGCATTCGAGGAGGCGGGCTTGTTGTTCGAGAACCTGCATGGTCTCTCGCGCGCCCTCATCACCGACAGCCTGTTTGCCCGTGAGCGCCTCGGCTCCACCGGGCTGGGTCATGGTGTGGCCATTCCCCATGGCCGCATCAAGGGCTTGAAGGCGCCCATGGCGGCACTGCTCCAGCTGTCCAGCCCTATCGGTTTCGACGCCCCGGACGAGCAGCCGGTCGGCCTTCTGATTTTCCTGCTGGTGCCCGAGGCGGCTACCCAAAAGCACCTCGAGATCCTGTCCGAGATCGCTGAGCTGCTCAGCGATGCCCCCCTGCGGGAGCGCATCAAGTCCAGCAGTACCTCCCAAGAGCTGCACGCCCTGATCGAGGGCTGGCAGTCGGCCCAGCCGGCCTGAGGCCGGGTCCTTCCGTCCAACCCGCGCCGCCGATCCGTGAAGCCCACCGTCGTCAGCGCCGATGTCCTGTTTGAGGACCATCGGGCCAAGCTCAAGTGGGAGTGGGTTGCTGGCCTGGGCGCCTCCGAGCGTCGCTTTGACGAAATCGCGATCCGCGCGGCCCGCTCCGGTGCCGATCTGGTGGGCTACCTCAACTACATCCACCCCTATCGGGTGCAGATCCTGGGCGAGCGCGAGATCGCCTACCTCACCAATTCCACCCCCGAAGATTGCGCCCGGCGCATCTCCCGCATCGTCACCCTCGAGCCGCCGGTGCTGGTTCTGGCCGACGGCCAGGTGGCGCCCGACGCGCTCACCGCCATGTGCGAGCGTGCGCAAATCCCGATGTTCGCCACCCGGGAGTCCTCGGCTTTCGTGATCGACGTGCTGCGGGCCTACCTGTCCAAGCACTTCGCCGAGCGGACCACTATGCACGGGGTGTTCATGGACATCCTGGGTCTGGGCGTTCTGATCACGGGCGAATCGGGCCTTGGCAAGAGCGAGCTAGGCCTTGAACTCGTCTCGCGCGGCAACGGTCTGGTGGCCGACGACGCGGTCGACCTGTACCGAATCAACCAGACCACGATCGAGGGCCGCTGTCCGGAGCTGCTGCAGAATTTGCTGGAGGTGCGAGGCATCGGCCTGCTGGACATCCGGGCCATCTTTGGCGAATCCGCAGTGCGCCGCAAGATGCGCCTGCGGCTCTTCGTTCACCTGGTGCGCCGCGAGACCCTGGAGCGCGAGTACGAGCGCTTGCCCTCGGAGCCACTGACCCAGGATGTGCTGGGGGTTCCAATTCGCAAGGTGGTAATCCAGGTGGTCGCCGGCCGCAACATCGCGGTGCTGGTCGAAGCGGCGGTTCGCAATGCCATCTTGCAGATGCGCGGGGTGGACACCTACGAGGAATTCGTGGAGCGCCACCGGCGCGCCATGGAGGCTGAAGGCGGCGCCTCGGGCTGATCGGCCCTCGCCGGCGGCACTGAGCCGCTTTCAGCCGCGCTTAGCGGCGGCTGGCGCCCGGGTGGTTGGCGCAGTCCGTCTTGGTGCAGTGCGCGTACAGGCTGAGCGCATGGTCAGCGATGGCAAAACCCTTGGCGGCGGCCACCTTCTGCTGGCGCGTCTCGATCTCCGGGTCGAAGAATTCCTCCACCCGGCCGCAGTCGAGGCAGACAAGGTGGTCGTGGTGTTGGCCCTCATTGAGCTCATAGACCGCCTTGCCGCTTTCGAAGTGACTGCGCGACAGGATGCCCGCCTGCTCGAACTGGGTCAGGACCCGGTAGACGGTGGCCAGGCCGATGTCTGAGCGCTCTTCGAGCAGCACCCGGTAGAGGTCTTCGGCCGTCATGTGGCGCAGCGTGCCGCGCTGGAACACCTCCAGGATCTTCAGGCGCGGCAGCGTGGCTTTGAGGCCGTTGCTCTTGAGTTCGTCGATGTTTGCCATGGGCAGGCGGGGGTGCAGTGCTTGCGAAGATCACCCCAAACAGGCTGCGATCAGGGGGGTCGCCGCTACAATGCGCCGATCATATCCGTCCACTCAGAGATGCCCCATTTCTCCCTTCGACAATCCGACCGCCCTTGGGGCTGGCGGCAGGCGCTGCGCCTGGGGATGGGCCTGGCTGCCTGCGCGCTGGCCACAGCCTGTGGCACCGTGGAATCGACCAGTCAACGCGTCGCCGGGGTCGTACAGCCCTATCGCCCGCAGGTGGTTCAGGGCAACTTCGTGTCTCGCGAGCAGGTCGAGTACCTGCGGCCTGGTATCACCCGCGATCAGGTGCGCGAAGTTTTGGGTACGCCCCTGGCCACCAGCGTCTTCCACGCTGACCGTTGGGACTACGCCTTCACACTGCGCCGTCAAGGGGTGGCGCCACAGGCGTTCCGTTTGAGCCTGTTCTTCAAGGACGACCGGCTCGAGCGCCTCGAGGGCGACACGCCGCCGACCGAGGCCGAGTTCGCCGATGCGGTGGACAAGCGTCAGGTCGGCAAGGTGCCTGTGCTCGAGGCGACTGAGGCCCAGCTGTCCCGCTTTGCCCGCCCGCGTGCTGCAGCCGCCTCGGCGCCAGGAGCGCCGGCTGCTGTCTCGGTCGGCCGTTACCCGCCGCTCGAGCCTGCATCTGTCCCCACCCCCGCCCCCGTCCCCGCGCGCTGAGGGCGCCGGGGCGGACCGACCACCACCCGAATCAAAACTGCCGATGGCGACATCCTCCTTCCACCGCGTGGCCGTTGCTGGCGCCACCGGCCGCATGGGTCACATGCTGATTGAGTCCCTGCGCGCCTCCGACGACTGTCGCCTGACCGGCGCGCTCGACATTCCAAGCAGCCCGGCCCTGGGCAACGACGCCAGCGCCTTCCTCGGACACGCCAGCGGCGTGCCGGTGACCGCCGACCTTCGCACCGGCCTGGCCAACGCCGAGGTGCTGATCGACTTCACCCGGCCCGAGGGCACGATGGCCCACCTGCGGGTGTGCCGCGAGCGCGGTGTCAAGCTGGTGATCGGAACGACCGGTTTTTCCGAGGCGCAAAAGCGGGAAATCGAAGACGCCGCCCGCGACATCGCCATCGTGATGGCGCCCAATATGAGTGTGGGGGTGAACGTCACCCTCAAGCTGTTGGAGATGGCCGCCAAGGCGATGTCTACCGGCTATGACATCGAGATCATCGAGGCCCACCACCGCCATAAGGTCGACGCGCCCTCGGGCACCGCGCTCAAGATGGGCGAGGTGATTGCCGAGGCGATGGGTCGCAACCTGAAAGACTGCGCGGTGTATGCCCGCGAGGGCGTGACGGGCGAACGTGACCCTTCGTCTATCGGCTTTGCCACCGTGCGCGGTGGCGACATCGTGGGCGACCATACCGTGCTCTTTGCCGGTACCGGCGAGCGGATCGAAATCACCCACAAGTCCTCGAGCCGCGCAACTTACGCCCAGGGTAGCCTGCGGGCGGTGCGCTTCCTGGCGGACCGCCCGGCGGGCCTGTTCGACATGTTCGACGTCCTCGGGCTGCGCTGATCCCTCCTGGCGGCCTCCGACCCATGGACCTGCTTCAAATACTTCGCCAAGGTGATGCGCTGACGCAAGGGGTGGCGTTGCTGATGCTCGTCATGTCTGTCGCCAGCTGGGTTGTCATTCTCTGGAAGCTCTGGTTCCTGCGCCGCGTGGGCGCCGACATCTTGGCTGGCGTCTCCGCGTTCTGGCAGGCGGCCTCGGTGGCCGAGGCCCGCGCCCGTCTGGCTGACCTGGAGCGCGAGCCGCTGGTCTCCTGCCTGGTGGACGCCACGGAGCCGCCCACTGGCGGCTTGGCAGCGGGTGGCGACCGCGCCCAGCAACTCACTCGCAGCCTGCGCGACGCCCTGCACGGCCTCACCGACCGTCTACAGTTCGGCCAGGTGCTGCTGGCCACGGTCGGCTCCACTGCGCCCTTCGTCGGCCTGCTGGGAACTGTCTGGGGCATCTACCACGCGCTAGCAGGCCTGACGGGCGGTGGCCAGGTGACCCTCGACCAGGTCGCTGGCCCGGTCGGGGAGGCCCTGGTCATGACCGCCGCCGGCCTGGCGGTGGCACTGCCGGCGGTGCTGGCCTACAACGTCTTCAACCGCCGGGTTGCCCGGCTAGAGGCCACGCTGGAAGGCTTCGCCTTCGACTTGCGCGACCTCCTCGCGGGAAAGTCATGAGCGCAGCGCCGGGCCGCCCCAAGCCAGCGAGCGCCCCGCACGCAGCGCTGGACGTGGAAGTTGTCGTGCCATGACCTTCGGCCGCCTCGAGCGCGGCGGTCAGGCCGCTCCCATTTCCGAGATCAACGTCACCCCCCTGGTTGACGTGTTGCTGGTGCTGGTGGTCATCCTGCTGGTCACCGCCCCCCTGCTCGCCAGCGCCCTGCGGCTGGACTTGCCCCAAGCGGCCGGCACCCGGCCCGCCGACGCCCCCCGCTTCCTGTCGGTCTCGATCGACGCCCAGGGACAGCGTTTCGTGAACGACCAGCCCGCCACCGCCGCCCAACTGTCCGAGCGCCTGGCCCAGGCAGCCCGTGACAACCCGGATGTCGAGCTTCGGCTGCGCGCTGACCAGTCTGTTCCCTACGGCCGAGTGGCCGAGGTGATGGGCGCGGCCCAGCAGGCCGGGCTCGCGCGCATCGCCTTCGTTGCCGAGCCGGTCAAGCCCTGATCGCGTCCCACGGCATCGTTGCGGCCAGTGCGGCCGCCGCGGCCGGTGCCCGACCCTACAATTTGAGCACCATGCAAGACAAGTACAACCACCTCGAGATCGAGAAGGCGGCCCAGGACCACTGGAGCGCCCGCGACGCCTACCGCGTCGTCGAGGATGCGAGCAAGAAGAAGTTCTACGCCTGCTCCATGCTCCCCTATCCCAGCGGCAAGCTGCATATGGGGCACGTGCGCAACTACACCATCAACGACATGCTCACGCGCTACCTGCGCATGAACGGTCACAACGTGCTGATGCCGATGGGGTGGGACGCCTTCGGCCTGCCAGCCGAGAACGCGGCGCTCAAGAACGGCGTACCGCCGGCGCAGTGGACCTACGACAACATCGCTTACATGAAGAAGCAGATGCAGGCGATGGGACTGGCCATCGACTGGTCGCGCGAGATCGCCACCTGCGACCCCAGCTACTACCAGTGGAACCAGTGGTTGTTCCTGAAGATGCTTGAAAAAGGCATCGCTTATCGCAAGACCCAGGTCGTCAACTGGGACCCGGTGGACCAGACGGTGCTGGCCAATGAACAGGTGATCGACGGCAAGGGCT
The DNA here is from genome assembly GCF_029866045.1 of Ramlibacter sp. Lineage (GTDB taxonomy): Bacteria > Pseudomonadota > Gammaproteobacteria > Burkholderiales > Burkholderiaceae_C > Ramlibacter. Next base: position 13,880 of record NZ_JARXAB010000068.1, read on the forward strand.
GGCGCACCGGCGCGGTGGTCGAAAAGCGCGAGATCCCGGGCTACTACCTCAAGATCACCGACTACGCCGAAGAACTGCTCGAGCACGTACAGAACCAGTTGCCCGGCTGGCCCGAGCGGGTCAAGCTGATGCAGGAGAACTGGATCGGCAAGAGCGAGGGCCTGCGGTTTGCTTTCCCGCACGCCATCCAGGACGCCGACGGCCAGCCCATTGGCGATGGCAAGCTCTATGTCTTTACCACCCGCGCCGACACCATCATGGGCGTCACTTTCTGCGCGGTGGCGCCCGAGCATCCGCTGGCCACCCACGCGGCCCAGGGCAACCCCGCGCTGGCCACCTTCATCGAAGAATGCAAGAAGGGTGGCACCACCGAGGCCGAGCTTGCGCTCAGGGAAAAGGAAGGCATGCCCACCGGGCTGCAGGTCACTCACCCGCTCACCGGCGAGCCAGTCGATGTCTGGGTGGGCAACTATGTGCTCATGGGCTATGGCGATGGTGCGGTGATGGGCGTGCCCGGTCACGACGAGCGTGACTTTGCCTTCGCTCTCAAGTACAGCCTGCCGATCGTGCAGGTGATCGATGTCAATGGCCAAGCCTACGACTACCACCACTGGCAGGAGTGGTACGCGGACAAGACGCAGGGCGTGACCATCAACTCCGACATCTTCAGTGGCTTCGGCTACAAGGAGGCCGTCCATGCGGTCGCGGCCTCCCTGGGCCAGAAGGGCCTTGGCGAGAAAAAGACCACCTGGCGCCTGCGTGACTGGGGCATCAGCCGCCAGCGTTACTGGGGTACCCCGATTCCCATCATTCACTGCGCCGAGCATGGCGCGGTGCCGGTGCCCGAGAAGGACCTGCCGGTCGTCCTGCCGCTCGACTGCGTGCCCGACGGCTCGGGCAACCCCTTGAACAAGCGCGAGGACTTTCTGGCCTGCACCTGCCCCGTCTGCGGCAAGCCGGCCCGGCGCGAGACCGACACCATGGACACCTTCGTGGATTCGTCCTGGTACTTCATGCGTTACTGCGACCCGACGAACAACCAGCAGATGGTGGCCGAGGGCGCCCAGTACTGGATGCCGATGGACCAGTACATCGGCGGCATTGAGCACGCCATCTTGCACCTGCTCTACGCGCGGTTTTGGACCAAGGTCATGCGCGATCTGGGCCTGGTCAAGATTGACGAGCCCTTCACCAAATTGCTCACGCAGGGCATGGTGCTCAACGAGGCCTTCTCGCGCACCACCACCGGCAAGCAGTACTACTGGCAGCACGAACTCGACATCGTTCGCGACCCGCAGACCAAGGCGGTGACAGCCACGCTCAAGGCCGACGGCCAGCCGGTCACCTACGAGGGCTGGACCACCATGTCCAAGTCCAAGAACAACGGCGTCGACCCGCAGGCCCTGATCGAGACCTACGGCGCCGACACCGCGCGCCTCTACACCATGTTCACCGCGCCGCCCGAGGCCACGCTGGAGTGGAACGACGCCGCGCTCGAGGGCAGCCACCGTTTCCTGCGCCGGGTCTGGAACTTCGGCCTGAAGCTGGCGGGCAGCCAGGCCGCTGCGGTGGCGGGTCGCGCGCAAGCGGTTCAGGCCGGGGACCTGGGCAAGGCCGCCCGTGCCCTGCGCCTGGAGATCCATACCGTGCTGCGCCAGGTCGACTACGACTATGTGCGCATGCAGTACAACACCGTGGTCTCCGGTGCGATGAAGATGCTCAACGCGCTGGAGAACTTCAAGGCCGAGGCTGAGGCTGGTGCAGACGCGGGTGCAGATGCCGCGTTGGCCGAGGGCTTCGGCATTTTGCTTCGCGCGCTTTACCCGGCCACCCCGCACATCGCCCACGGCCTGTGGCAGGCGCTAGGCTACGCCGCTATCCATGGCGAACTGATCGACGCGCCCTGGCCCCAGGTCGATGAAGCTGCCTTGGTGCAGGACGAGGTCGAGCTGATGCTGCAGGTCAACGGCAAGCTGCGCGGGAGCCTGCGGGTGCCCGCCGGGGCCAGCCGCGAGCAGATCGAGCAGATCGCCGTCGCCAGCGAGGCCTTCACCAAGTTCGCCCAGGGGGCTGCACCCAAGAAGGTGGTGGTGGTGCCTGGCCGGCTGGTCAACCTGGTGGTCTGATGGAGCGCCGCCGCCTGCTGCGATCGGCCGCCCTCACCGGCGGTGCCCTAGCCCTGGCCCCGATGTTGGCGGCTTGCGGTTTCCGCCTTCGCGGCTCAGCCAGGTTCGCCTATGACAGCTTGCACCTGGCGGCGACCACGCCCCTGGCCGAGGAACTTCGGCTTGCCTTGCGGGGCAACGGCCTGCAGGTCTTTGGCCCCAAGGACCCGCCGGAGCGGGCCCAGGTGGTGCTGCTGATCTCGGGCGAGCAGCGTGCCCGTGTGGTGGTTAGCCGCACCAGTAACGGCCAGGTGCGCGAGTTGCAGCTGCAGCTCTCCGTGCGGGTCTCGGCCCGCTCGGCGCGCGGCGTCGACCTGATCACCGACCTGCTGATGGAGCAGCAGCGGGATGTGAGCTACAACGAGACCGTGGCCCTGGCCAAGGAGGCGGAGGAGGAAATCCTTTTCCGCGACATGCAGTCCGACCTGACGCAGCAACTGGTCCGACGGCTGGCAACGCTGCAGCCAGGCTGATCGGCGTCACCACCCGCACGGCGCCCACCGGTCTATCCCACGCGGCCTCACAGCCATTCCATCATGCAGCTGGCCCTGAACCAACTCCAGCCCCATCTTCAGAAGGGCTTGCGCTCGCTCTACGCCCTGCACGGGGACGAGCCGCTGCTGGTGCAGGAGGCGGCCGATGCGATTCGCGCCGCTGCCCGCAGCCAGGGCTACACCGAACGCACGGTGCACACCGTCGCTGGCGCGCATTTCGACTGGGGTGCGGTGCTGGCCGCCGGTGGCTCCATGAGCCTGTTTGCCGACCGGCAGATCGTGGAGGTCCGCATTCCCTCGGGAAAGCCGGGCAAGGAAGGCAGCGTCGCCCTGCAGCAGCTGGCCCAGCAGGCCGAGGGTAACGAGGGTGTGCTGACCCTGGTGCTCCTGCCTCGCCTCGACCGCATGAGCACCCAGGGTGCCTGGTTCAGTGCTCTTGAAACCTCTGGCGTCACCATCAAGGTCGACCCAATAGAGCGCGCCCAGCTACCGGCCTGGATCGCCGCGCGTCTTGCCCGCCACGGACAGCGGGTGCTGGCGGGCGAGGCGGGCCAGCGCACCTTGCAGTTCTTCGCCGACCGGGTGGAGGGCAACCTGCTGGCGGCGCACCAGGAAATCGAGAAGCTGGCCCTGCTTTACCCGCCGGGCGAGCTGGCCTACGAGCAGGTCGAGGCGGCCGTGCTGAACGTCGCCCGCTACGACGTGTTCAAGCTGTCCGAGGCGGTCCTGGCTGGTCAGGTACAGCGGGTGCAGCGTATGCTCGAGGGCCTGCAGGCTGAGGGCGAGGCTGAGGTACTGGTGCACTACACCCTGGCCGAGGACATTCGGGCGCTCAAGCGGGTCAAGGATGCGATGGCCGCCGGCCGGCCGTTGCCGATGGCGCTGCGTGAGCAGCGGGTCTGGGGCCTCAAAGAGCGCCTCTTCGAGCGGGTACTGCCCCGGCTCACCCCGCTGGCGCTGGACGGCCTTCTGCATTCGGCTCATGTGGTGGATGGCATCGTCAAGGGCCTCAAGGCGCCCGGCTGGCCGACAGACAGCTGGCAGGCCCTGCAGCGTCTGGCCCTGGAGCTTTGCCTGGCCTGCGCGCCGGCGCATGAGAAAATTTCAGCATGAACGCGCTCAACATCGCCGAATACGTCCAGTCCCTGGGCGCACAGGCCCGCACCGCCTCGGCCGCCATGGCCCGGGCCGACGCCGCCACCCGCAACCGCGCGTTGCGCGTCCTCGCCGGCCTGCTGCGTGAAAGCGCGCCGGCGCTGGGTCAGGCCAATGCCCTGGACATCGGGCGGGCGCAGGCCGCCGGCCTGTCCGACCCGATGGTGGACCGGCTGCGCCTGACGCCCAAGGTCATCGAGACCGTGGCCCAGGGCTGCGAGCAGTTGGCTGCCATGCCCGACGTGATCGGCGAGATCTCTGGCCTGCGCCAGCAGCCCTCGGGCATCCGGGTGGGCCAGATGCGGGTGCCCATCGGCGTCTTCGGGATGATTTTCGAGAGCCGTCCCAACGTCACCATCGAGGCGGCCAGCCTGTCCATTAAGAGCGGCAACGCCTGCATCCTGCGCGGCGGATCGGAAGCCATCGACTCCAACAAGGCCCTGGCGGTGCTGGTGCAACAGGCGCTGGCAGCGGCGGGCTTGCCCGCCGAGGCGGTGCAACTGGTGCAGACCACCGACCGCGAGGCGGTGGGCCAGCTCATCGCCATGCCCCAGTATGTGGATGTGATCATTCCCCGGGGCGGCAAGAGCCTGATCGAACGCATCTCGCGCGAGGCCAAGGTGCCCGTCATCAAGCACCTAGATGGCAACTGCCATACCTATGTCGACGACCCCAGCGACCTCGACCTCGCGCTGACCGTCACCGACAACGCCAAAACCCAGAAGTACAGCCCCTGCAATGCCACCGAGGGCCTGCTGGTGGCCCGGGGCGTGGCAGCCGCCTTTCTGCCCCGTATCGGCGCGGTGTTCGCGGCCAAGGGGGTCGAGATGCGTGCCTGTCCTGAGTCCCAGGCTGTCCTGGCTGCGGTCCCCGGCGCCAAGGTCGTGCCCGCCACCGAGCAGGATTGGTTCGAGGAGTACCTGGCCCCTGTGATCAGCGTGAAGGTGGTCGCCGGCCTCGACGAGGCCATTGCCCACATCAACCACTACAGCAGCCACCACACCGACGCCATCCTCACCCGGGACCATGTCCATGCCCAGCGCTTTCTGCGTGAGGTTGATTCCTCCAGCGTTATGGTGAATGCGAGTACCCGCTTCGCGGACGGTTTCGAGTACGGCCTGGGGGCCGAGATCGGCATCAGCACCGACAAGTTCCACGCCCGCGGCCCGGTGGGCATTGAGGGCCTGACCTCTTTGAAATGGGTGGTGCTGGGCGAGGGGCAGGTCCGGACCTAATGGGGTGAAACCCTACAATGGGAGTCCGCATTCCCGTAGCAACTCAAGGGCTCCATGGTCCCCCACCTCGTCACGGCCTTGACCGGCCCCATCAACGAACTCGAGCAGCGCATTCTCGAGTCCATGCCGGCGATTGAGCGCTGGTTCCGCCTGGAGTGGATGGAGCACACGCCGCCGTTTTACTGCTCGGTGGACATCCGCAATGCTGGCTTCAAGCTCGCGCCGGTCGACACCAACCTCTTCCCTGGCGGCTGGAACAACCTCACCCCCGAGATGCTGCCGCTGGCGGTGCAGGCGGCCATGGCGGCGATCGAGAAGATCTGCCCCGAGGCCAAGAACCTCTTGGTGATTCCCGAGAACCACACCCGCAACACCTTCTATCTGAGCAACCTGGCGCAGTTGCAGCGCATCTTTCATATGGCGGGCCTCAACGTCCGCCTGGGCTCCATCAGCCCTGAGATCACCGAGTCCACCCGGATCGAGTTGCCCGGCGGCGAGGTCATCACCCTCGACCCCGTGGTGCGCACCAAGCACCGTCTGGGCCTAAAGGATTTCGACCCCTGCACCATCCTCCTCAATAACGACCTGTCGGCGGGCGCCCCCGGCATCCTGGAGGACCTGCACGAGCAGTACTTGCTGCCGCCCCTGCATGCCGGTTGGAGCGTGCGGCGCAAGACAAACCACTTCCAGAGCTACGAGGAAGTCGCCAAGCGTTTCGGCAAGATGCTGGGCATCGATCCCTGGCTGATCAACCCGATGTTCAGCCACTGCGGTGAGGTCGACTTCGCCTCGGGTGAAGGCGGCGAGTGCGTCATGGACAAGACCGACGCGCTTCTGTCCAAGATCCGCAAGAAATACAAGGACTACGGCATCCACGAAAAGCCCTTCGTCGTCGTGAAGGCCAACAACGGTACCTACGGCATGGGCATCATGACCGTGCGCGACGCCAAAGAGCTCGAGCAGCTCAATCGCAAGACGCGCAACAAGATGTCGGTGGTCAAGGACGGCCAGCAGGTCCACGAGGTCATCATCCAGGAAGGCGTCCTCACCGAGGAGCGCATTCATGCGGCGGTGGCCGAGCCGGTGGTCTACATGATGGACCGCTACGTGGTCGGTGGTTTCTACCGGATCCACGCCGAGCGCGGAGTCGACGAGAACCTCAACGCGCCCGGGGCGAGTTTTGTGCCGCTGGCGTTCGAGAACACCAGCCGGCTGCCCCAGCCTGGGGAGAAGCCCGGCGCAAGCGCTCCCAACCGCTTCTACATGTACGGCGTGATCGGTCGCCTGGCGCTGCTGGCGGCCAGCTACGAGCTCGAGGCCACCGATCCCGACGCCGAGAACTACGACTGACCCCCACGTGTCCTCCTCCAAATCCTCCCTGACAGCCCTCACCCTGGGCGCCATTGGCGTTGTCTATGGCGACATCGGGACCAGCGTGCTGTATGCGGTCAAGGAGGTCTTTGGCTCCGGCCATGTGCCCTTCACCCCGAGCAACGTCTACGGCATCCTGTCCCTCTTCTTCTGGACGCTCACCGTCATCGTCTCCATCAAGTATGTGTTGCTGGTGCTGCGCGCCGACAACCATGGCGAGGGCGGCCTGGTGGCCATGCTGGCCCTGGCCTCGCAGGCGGTCAAAGACAAGCCGAAGCTGCGCAATGTGCTGCTGATGGTGGGTATTTTCGGCACCAGCCTGTTCTATGGCGATGGCGTCATCACGCCGGCGATCTCGGTGCTGTCGGCCGTGGAAGGCCTTGAAGTGGTGTCGCCGGATTTCAAGCGGGCCGTGATTCCGCTGACCCTGGCCATTTTGTTCTGTTTGTTCTGGGTGCAAAAGCGCGGCACGGCGGGTATAGGTCGCTTCTTCGGCCCCATCACCCTGGTGTGGTTCGCGGTGCTGGCTCTGCTGGGCGTGGTGAACATCCTGGAGCACCCCACCATCTTGCAGGCGATCAGCCCGCACCACGCGGTCGGCTTCGCCTGGGCCAACCCCGGCACGACTTTCATCATCCTGGGCGCGGTGGTGCTGTGCGTGACCGGCGCCGAGGCGCTCTACGCCGACCTGGGCCACTTCGGCAAGACGCCGATCCGCTTGGCCTGGTTCAGCGTGGTGATGCCTTCCCTGGTCCTTAACTATTTCGGTCAGGGTGCCTTGCTGCTCGAGCGCCCGGAAGCGGTGAAGAACCCCTTCTTCCTGATGGCGCCCGAATGGGCCCAGTTGCCCATCGTGCTGCTGGCCACGGCCGCCACCGTGATCGCCTCCCAGGCTCTCATCACCGGCGCCTTCAGCGTCACCAAGCAGGTGATCCAACTGGGCTACCTGCCGCGCCTAAACATCCAGCACACCAGCGTGCGCGAGACCGGCCAGATCTACATTCCCTTCGTCAACTGGGGCCTGTTCGTCGCCATCGTGCTGGCGGTCGTGATGTTCCGCTCCTCCAGCAACCTGGCAGCGGCCTACGGCATTGCAGTCACGCTGGACATGCTGATCACAACAGTACTTACCTTCTTCGTGATCCGCTATGGCTGGAAGTACCCGCTGTGGCTGTGCGTGGCGTCCACTGGCTTGTTCTTCCTGATCGACGCGGTGTTCTTCGCCTCCAACATGCTCAAGCTGCTCGACGGAGGCTGGTTCCCGCTTCTGATCGGCGGCGCCATCTTCACGCTCATGGTCACCTGGAAGCGTGGCCGCGCGCTGATGAACGACGCGCTCAAATCAGACGCGATCGAGCTGTCCAGCTTCCTAGAGGCCGTGTTCATCAGCCCGCCGGCCCGAGTCGAGGGTACGGCCGTCTTCCTCACCGCCGAGCCGGGCTCGGTGCCCAACGCGATGCTGCACAACCTCAAGCACAACAAGGTGCTGCACCAGCAAAACCTGTTCGTCACGGTTCGCAGTCACGAGGTGCCCTGGGTCGGACTGACCCGCCGGGTGGAGGTGACGCAGTTGGGTCACAACTGCTGGCAGGTGATCCTCAATTACGGCTTCAAGAACGACCCCGACGTGCCGCGGGCCCTTGCCCTGCTGCGCGAGCATGGCTGCCAGGTCGACCCGATGACCACCAGCTACTTCCTCTCCCGCGATGTGGTGGTGCCGACCATCGGCGGTGGCATGGCGCCTTGGCGCGAGAAGCTGTTCGCTCAGATGCACCACAACGCGAGTGGTGCGGCCGACTTCCTGAGCTTGCCCAACAACTCAGTCGTCGAGCTGGGTTCGAAGGTGGCGATCTGATCGCAGCCCTGCCCCGCGCAGTGGTCGGGGCCGTCTGTTGGTCGCCCCTGGGGGCAACGCGCCCTCGCGCCCTGGAATCCTTGTCGCGATGCGCTTTTTCCGTGACCTGAGCCTGTCGGCCGCAACCGCCGGCTTCGTCGCGGTTCTGGTGGGGTTCACCAGTTCGGTCGCTTTGATCTTTCAGGCCGCTCAGGCGTTGTCGGCCACCCCCGAGCAGATCACCTCCTGGATTTGGGCTCTGGGCGTGGGCATGGGGCTGTGCACCGCGCTGCCATCCCTCTGGCTGCGCAAGCCGGTGATGGTGGCCTGGTCTACCCCGGGCGCGGCGGTGGTGGCCTCTGCCGCGCTCGCGGGCGGCCTGTCCATGGCCGAGGCGGTGGGCGCCTTTCTTGCCAGCGGCGCGCTCATCACCCTCGCGGGCGCCACGGGCTGGTTCGAGCGAGTGATGGACCGCATTCCCATGGCCTTGGCCTCGGCCCTGCTCGCCGGCGTGCTGGCGCGCTTTGGCCTGCAGGCCTTCGGCGCCGCTGCCACCGACCTCGCGCTGGTGCTGGTCATGCTGGTGGCGTACCTCTTGGCGCGCCGGTACCTGCCCCGCTATGCGGTGGTGGTGACTTTGGCGGCGGGTGTGCTCCAGGCCCTGGCCAGCGACCGCATGGCCTGGCAGCCGATCCCCCTGGCCCTGGCGCAGCCGGTGTTCACCGCACCGGAGTTCAGCGTTCGCGCCCTGGTGGGCATGGCCTTGCCGCTGTTCGTCGTGACCATGGCCTCGCAGAACCTGCCGGGGGTGGCGGCGATCCGCGCTGCTGGTTACGCCATGCCGATCTCGCGGCTGGTGGCGATCACCGGCCTGGCCACGCTGCTGCTCGCACCCTTCGGCGGCTACGCCCTGTGTCTGTCGGCGATTACCGCAGCGATCTGCATGGGGCCGCAGGCGCACGAGGACCCGGCGCGGCGCTATACCGCGGCAGTGGTCTGTGGCGTGATCTATCTCGCGGTGGGCCTGTTCGGCGGCGCGGTGGCAGGCACGCTCGGCGCCTTCCCCAAGGAGCTTGTGTCGGCCATCGCCGGGCTGGCCCTGCTGGGGACCATCGGCAGCGGCCTGTCCACTGCGCTCGCCGACGAGGGTCGGCGCGAGGCGGCCCTGCTGACATTTCTGGTGACGGTCAGTGACGTGGTGATCGCAGGCATCGGCTCGGCCTTCTGGGGCCTGGCGGCCGGCGCGCTCGCGCTTTTCGTGCAACATTACGGACGATCACGCGCCTAGGTGTCCTGCTCCGGGCTGCCACGGCCGCGCCAAAGAAAACACGCCCCATGAACCTGCTTTTCGTCGCCGACCCGCTCGAGTCCTTCCAGATTTACAAGGACACCACCTTCGCCATGATGCGTGAGGCCCAGCGCCGCGGGCACACGGTGGCGGCCTGCGAGCCTGCCGACCTGGTGTGGCGCTCCGGTGGCCGGGTTGAGGCGCGGGTGCGCGAGGTCACGCTCACCGGCACAGAAGAAGAATGGTTCGCCGAGCGCCGCAGCGTGGTGCAGGCGTTGGCCGGTTTCGACGCCATCGTCATGCGCAAAGACCCGCCCTTTGACAGCGAGTACTTCTACGCCACGCATTTGCTGCAGCAAGCCGAACGGGAGGGCGCCCGTGTCTTCAACAAGCCCACCGCTTTGCGTGACCATCCGGAGAAGCTGGCCATCATGGAGTTCCCGCAGTTCACCAGCCCCACGCTGGTGACCCGGAGCGAACAGGCGGTGCGCGACTTCCATGCCGAGCACCGCGACATCATCTTGAAGCCCCTGGACGGCATGGGCGGCATGGGCATCTTCCGGGTCAAGGACGATGGGCTCAATCTGGGCGCCATCATCGAGACGCTCAATGCCGGCGGCGCCACCACCCTGATGGTGCAGCGCTTCGTGCCCGAGATTTCCGAGGGCGACAAGCGGGTGCTGGTCATTGCCGGCAAGCCGGTGCCGTTTTGCCTGGCCCGCATCCCGCAAGGCGGCGAGGTGCGCGGCAACCTGGCTGCTGGCGGCAAGGGCGTGGCCCAGCCGCTTTCGGCCCGTGACCGTGAAATCGCCGAGGCGCTGGGCCCAGTGCTGGCCGCGCGCGGCCTCTTGCTGGTCGGACTGGACGTGATCGGCCAATGCCTCACCGAGATCAACGTCACCTCACCGACCTGCTTTCAGGAAATCACCCAACAAACTGGTTTTGATGTCGCGGCGATGTTTGTCGACGCCCTGGAGGCAGCGGTCGCAGCCTCCTGAGCCGCCGCGCCGCGGTTGCGGTCTATCCGCGCTCAGCCCGCACTCACTCCGTCCACGAACACCCGCAGCTCGCCCGGCGTCATCTGCGTCCATGTTTCGTTGGTAGTGAGCGGCGCGGTCACCACCACCGCCACCCGGTCGCCCGGCGCGGTCACAGTGGCGAAGTCCACCGACAAATCTTCATCGGCCAGCTGCGCATGCGCAAAGGGGTGGCTGCGCTCGACGAAGTAGAGGTTGGTCGCGCAATGCGCCCATAGCGCTTCCCCATTGGACAAGAGGAAGTTGAAGCTGCCATGCCGGGCGATCTGCGGCGCGAGCTCGCGCAGGGTGAGCGTCAATTCGGCGACGCTGGGCACGCTGACATGCGATTTGGCCAGCTCCTGCATCAGCCAGCAAAAGGCGCGCTCGCTGTCGGTCTGGCCCACCGGCCGGAAGTTTCCGTGCAATCGGGGGTGGAAGTCCTTCAAGGTGCCGTTGTGGGCGAACACCCAGTAGCGCCCCCACAGCTCGCGTACGAAGGGGTGGCAGTTCTCCAGCGCCACCGCGCCCTCGGTGGCCTTGCGGATATGGGCCACCACGTGGCGGCTCTTGATCGGGTAGCGGGCGATCAGCTCGGCCACTGGTGAGGTGGACGCCGGCTCATGGTCGACGAAATGCCGCACGCCCCGTCCTTCGAAGAAGGTGATGCCCCAGCCGTCCGCATGGTGGTCGGTCTGGCCACCACGCCGCGCGAAGCCGCTGAAGCTGAAGGTCACATCCGTCGGCGTGTTGCAGTTCATTCCGAGGAGTTGGCACATGCCGCCATTGTGGCTGGGGCGACAGGGAACCGACAGCTCTTCCATGCAACCAAAGCGTGGATGAGTAAGGAGTCAGGAATGGCGGAAGAGCTTCTCGATGTAAGCACCCCTGAGGGCCGGCGTGACGCCGTCCTGCTGCATGGGGTGAAGCCGGCCCAGCTTGCCGGGATCAGAACCGACGAGCTCGAGGCCGTCTATGGCCTGGCCCTGGAGGACCTGTCCGCCGCTCGCTTCGATGAGGCCATTGAGCGGCTGGCCTTTGTGGTGCAGCAAGACCCCTGGGAGCGTCGCTACCAGGTGGCTTTCGCCCACGCCCTGCAAAGCGTGGGCCAGTGGGAGGCTGCCGGCCGCTTCTACGCCGAGGCCCTGCTGTCCGACGCGACCGACGCCATGTGCGCCTATCGGGCTGGCGAGTGCCTGGGGGCGATGGGCGAACTGGAGGCGGCCCGGGAGGCGTTCGAGACGGCGGTCAAGCTGTCCTGGATCGAGCCGGGCCAGCCCGCGGTACGGGAGGCCGCGCTGCAGCGCCTGGACCAGCTGGTGCGCGCGGGCGCCTGAGGCGTACCGCATGAGGGGTGCCATGCCTGTTTCGCCCAGCCTGCTCCGAGTCCACCCGGCCCCACCCCCGCCTGCGCCTGCCGATGCAGGCGCGACCGGGAGTAGCTGGGGGCCGGCGCCGCTGCCAGGCGCCCTGTCGCCTGCCGCAACGACCCTGTCCCCGGAGGAGGCGCGCAACCTCCACAGCCTGCACCGGCTGGACACGCATCCCTGGCCGCACGCCGCGGAAGCCGGCCGGAGTGAGGTGCAGGCGAAGGTCCTGCGCTGGGCGACGAACCACGAGCGCGCCCTGAAGGCGGGCGTGGATCTGACCCGCGCCACCTTCATGTCCAAGCTCGTTGCCCTGGGGTCTGCGCTGGTGTGCCTGGGCATTGCCGGTGCCCTGGCGGTGGCCACCGGCGGCGCTGCCACGCCGCTACTCATCATTGCGTCGGTCCGCGCGACGGTCCTGGTGGCCGACTGTGCCTGCGCCTATGTTGACTGGAAGCGGTCGCAGGAGTCGCCGCCCCGGTCCCTGCCCCTGGGGGCCAATTCCGTGGGGAACCTGGTCTACACCCTGGCCAAGTCCTGCCTGAGTGAGCCGGACGAGGCGGTGAAGGAGAAGAAGGCCAAGCTCTTGGGCCAGGGGGTGAGTGCAGTGGCTGTTATCGGTCTGGCGGCGACGGGCATGGCCATGACCGTGCCGACCGAGGCGTTCACGCTGGTGACCATGCTGGCGGGCGGGATCTCTTCTGGAACGGGTCTGGTCGGTGGTACTGCGCGGGCGGCCATGGCCGCCCGCGCCGAGCACCGCGTCGAAATCGACAACCAGGCCAAGCAGGCGCTGTTCGAGTTGCTCAGGAATAGCGCGCAACGGTTTTTCGTCGCACCGGATGGCACCATGGACCGGTCACTCTTCGATACCTGGTGCGCGCAGATCACCGTCGGCCGGCCCGAAGCGACGGACGCGTCCGATGCGGCCCTGTCGGAGGCCTTCGAGACGCTCAGGGACGGGGCCTGGGCGTCTGCTCCGGACTATGGCCGGGGCCGGGAGGCCCGGGACCAGGTCCGGATGGATCTCGACACCTCGAAGCGCCTGACCCCTGCCCAGAGAACGCTTGCCTTGGCGCAGGTGGCGGGCTATGCGGGCGCTCTCGATCTCGCGCTGATCCAGGAAATTTTCTGATGTCTGTTGGACCGTCATGAAAGACACGATCCAATTTCATGTCCCAGTGGGCTCCTCGGTCCACGCCGCCTGGCGTAAGGGTACGCCGCCCTCGCAGGGCGCCGCCGCCGGCGAAGTGCCGCCGCCCCCCGCTGTCGTGGAGGCGCCGCCGCCATTGCAAGCCTTTCCGGGCGAGCTCCAGCCGCCGGCGGTGGCCCCGCCCCCCGAGGAGGCGCGCGCGATCGAGGCGGCCGCGATGGCCTTGGCCCAGGGGCCGGGCGTGGTGGCGGTCCGCTCCAACCGCCAGTACATCGTGCGCATGGCCCACCGATGGGCGACGAAGAACCAGCTTGCCGAGGCGGCGGGCGTCCAGCTGCGCAAGGCGACATTCTTCAACAAGCTGCTGTCGACGGGTGGGGCTCTGATCACGCTGGGTGTGGCGGCGGCGCTGGCAGTGGCAACTGGCGGTGCGGCGCTTCCATTCGTCCTCATTGCCTCGGTACGGGCCGCAGTCCTGGTCTCTGATTCCATGTGCGCCTGGGCCGATTGGCGCGGCGCCAAGGAAACGCCGCCGGTTCGCATGCCCCTGGGCGCCAACTCCCTGGGCAACCTCATCTACGCCCTGGGTACACGCTGGGGCCTGCCCGAAGCACAGGCCAAGTCGCTTGGCAAAAACGTCAGCGCGGTGCTGATCGTCGGCCTGGGCGCCGCCGGGCTGGCCCTGTCCATGCCACACGAGGGCATTGCCCCCGCCAGTGCCGCCCTGCGTTACGCGGCGAGCGCCTTGGGCCTGGCAGGCACCAGCCGGCAGGCTGGTGTGAGCGACCAGCAAGACCCCATCCTCCAGGACCGGGACGCCGCCCGTGCCGACCTGCACACGGCGCTGCTCGAGCAGGCGATACAGCCGGGGATGGACTTGGCCGGCTTTGCCGCCTGGTGCGCGGCGCTGAGAACCGATCTGGCGTCGGCTGGCATGGATGCCCAGACCCAGGCCGACCTGCAGAAAGTCATAGCCGCGGTGGTCGAGGATGTCCGCGCGGGTGAGTCTGTGACGAACCCCGTGGGCACAGACCGGGCCAACACCGTCCCGCGCCTGGTCAACGACCTCCAGGCGCTCAACGCCGGGACCAACCTGGTGTGGACCGCGCTGGCGCAGGGCCGTCTGCTGGGCGTGATCGGGGCCCTTTAGCCGGGCGACTTACCTGTAACTGCTAGCTCTTGTGGTGACACTCGCCGTCGTCGCAGGGTTTTCCGAAGCGGCGCAGCGCGCGCAGATGCAGGCGCGTCGCTGGGCCTCAGGCGGCACCCGCGCCAGCAGCTCGGCGCTGAAGTCCACTTGCGTGCACCAGCAAGGCGGCTGGGGCTGGCCGGTGGCGCGCGCGGTCTCCATGGCGCAGGTGTTGGGCCCGCCGCACAAGGGACAGCGCGTGGGGTCGACCGTGGCAGGGAGCGTGCCCTGCGCGTCACCGGTGCCCGACGACGCCGCAGGGGCGCCCGGTTCTGCGTCACGCATGTCGCTGCCCACCACGACGCCTCTCCCTCAGGCCCTCGCCTTGGCCTTTTGGCGCCAGGCGTGCAGCAGCGGCTCGGTGTAGCCCGAGGGCTGGGCTTCGCCCTTGAACACCAGGTCCAGCGCGGCGCGGTAGGCGTAGCTGGTGTCCCAGTTGCCGGCCATGGGCTTGTACAACGGGTCGCCGGCGTTTTGCTGGTCGACCACGCGGGCCATGCGGCGGAAGGTTTCATTCACCTGCGCCGAGGTCACCACGCCATGACGCAGCCAGTTGGCCACATGCTGGCTGGAAATGCGCAGGGTGGCGCGGTCTTCCATCAGGCCCACGTTGTGGATGTCGGGCACCTTGGAGCAGCCTACGCCCTGGTCGACCCAGCGCACCACATAGCCCAGGATGCCCTGGAGGTTGTTGTCCAACTCCTGCTGGCGGTCGGCGGCGCTCCAGTCGGCCTTGGTCACCACTGGCACCTGCAAGAGGCCCGCGAGGAGCTCATCTCGGGCGCTGTCGATCGAGGTCTTGGCCAATTGCTTTTGCACCGCGAACACGTCGACCTGGTGGTAGTGCATGGCGTGCAGCGTGGCGGCTGTGGGCGAGGGCACCCAGGCGGTGTTGGCGCCAGCCAGCGGGTGACCGATCTTTTGCTGCAGCATCGCGGCCATCAGGTCGGGCATGGCCCACATGCCCTTGCCGATTTGCGCACGGCCCGACAGGCCCATGGACAGGCCGGTGATGACGTTGCTCTTTTCGTAGGCCTGGATCCAGGCGCTGGACTTCATATCGCCCTTGCGCATCATCGGGCCGGCGCGCATGGCGGTGTGCATCTCGTCGCCGGTGCGGTCAAGGAAGCCGGTGTTGATGAAGGCTACGCGCGCCTTGGCGGCGGCAATGCAGGCCTGCAGGTTCACGCTGGTGCGGCGCTCCTCGTCCATGATGCCGAGCTTGACGGTGTTGGCCTTGAGGCCCAGCAGCTTTTCGACGCGGCCGAACAGCTCGTTGGCAAAGCCCACTTCCTCTGGGCCGTGCATCTTGGGCTTGACGATGTAGACCGAGCCCTTGCGCGAGTTGCGCAGGCCGTCTTTGCCGTGGCCTTGCAGGTCGTGCAGTGCGATGGTGGTGGTGATGACCGCGTCCAGGATCCCCTCAGGAATTTCCTGGCCCTGGCCCCAGAGGATGGCCGGGTTGGTCATGAGGTGACCCACGTTGCGCACGAACAGCAGCGAGCGGCCATGCAGGCGCACCTGGCCCTTGCCCGAGGGCGCGGTGTAGAGGCGGTCGGGGTTGAGGCCGCGGGTGAAGGTGCGACCGTCCTTGGTGACCTGCTCGGTCAGCGTGCCCTTGAGGATGCCCAGCCAGTTGCCATAGGCCAGCAGCTTGTCCTCGGCGTCTACCGCAGCGATGGAGTCTTCCAGGTCCAAGATGGTGGACAGGGCGGATTCGACCACCAGGTCGGCGACGCCAGCCGGGTCGGTCTTGCCGATCGGGTGCTGGGTGTCGATGCGGATGTCCAGGTGCAGGCCGTGGTGAGCCAGCAGCACAGAGGAGGGCGCGGCAGCGTCACCCTGGAAGCCCACGAATTGTTTTTTGTCGGCCAGGCCAGTGGTGGCGCCACCCTGGAGCGTGACCACCAGCTTGCCGTCCTTCACCGCGTAGCGGGTGGAGTCGATATGCGAGCCCTTCTTCAGGGGGGCGGTGCGATCGAGCACATAGCGTGCGTACTCGATCACCTTGGCGCCGCGCACCGGGTTGTAGCCCTTGCCCTTCTCGGCGCCACCGGCCTCGGCAATGACATCGGTGCCATAGAGCGCGTCGTACAGCGAACCCCAGCGGGCGTTGGCGGCATTGAGCGCGTAGCGGGCGTTGAGGATAGGCACCACCAGCTGCGGGCCGGCCTGGGTGGCCAGTTCGGCGTCGACGTTGGCAGTGGTGGCCTTCACGCCCTTCGGCGGCTTGACCAGGTAGCCGGTCTTCTTGAGGAAGGCGCGGTAGGCCTTCATGTTCTTGATCGGGCCAGGATTGGCGGTGTGCCAGGCGTCCATTTCGGACTGGATGCGGTCCCGCTTGGCCAGCAGGGCAGCATTCTTGGGCGCCAGGTCGCGCACCAGGGCGTCAAAGCCCTTCCAGAAGGCGTTGCGGGCCACGCCAGTGCCGGGCAGCACCTGTTCGTCGATGAAGCGGGCGAGGGCGGCGTCCACCTGGAGGCCGTGGAGGGTGGTTCGAGCGGTCATGCGGGAGTCCTTGGATATGGGAAGAGGGGGGCCCGGCGTGGCGGGCTATGGCCTGACTGTATTTGATACTCAAACGCTCATTAAGGAATCGATTGGCAATTTATCTTTGATAAAAATGAACATAATCAAAGTGAAGATGACCTCTCTCCATGGACAAGTTCAAGCAGCTCGAATCCTTCGCCCTGGTGGCCACCCGCGGTAGCCTCACCGCCGCGGCCCGGGCCGAGGGCGTGGCCCCGGCCATCATGAGCCGGCGGATGGACGCGCTGGAGGCGCGCCTGGGTGTCAAGCTGCTGGTGCGCACCACGCGCCGCCTCGCCCTGACGCACGAGGGCAGCGCCTTTCTCGAGGATTGCCAGCGCCTGTTGGCCGACCTGGCCAACGCCGAGGCCGGGGTGAGCGCCGGCGGCCTGCAGGCCAGCGGCCACCTTCGCATCACCGCCCCGGCGGGCTTTGGTCGCCGGCATGTGGCGCCGCTGGTGCCGGACTTCCTGGCGCGGCATCCGGAGGTGACGCTCTCCCTCAACCTGAGCGACCGGGTGGTGGACCTGGCGGCTGAGGGCTTCGACTGCGGCGTTCGGGTGGGCGACCTGCCCGACTCCTCCCTGGTCAGCGTGCGTCTGGCCGACAACCGGCGCCTGTGTGTGGCCACGCCGGATTACCTGCGCCGTCACGGCATCCCCCTGCACCCGGGCGACCTGGTCCGTTTCGACTGCCTGACCCTCTCCAGCGAGGCCTCCCAGACGCGGGGCTGGGCTTTCACCGTGGATGGCCAGGTCGAGTACCTGCGCCCTGGCGGACGGGTGGACTGCTCGGACGGTCAGGTGCTGCATGACTGGTGCCTGCGCGGCCTGGGGCTGGCCTGGCGCAGCACCTGGGAGGTAGAGGCCGACATTGCCGCCGGCCGGCTGGTGGAGGTGCTGGGCAACTTCGCCGCCCCGCCCAATGGCATCCACGCCATGCTGCCTCAGCGCAAGCACCTGCCGCTGCGCCTGCGCCTGTGGATCGACCACCTGCGGCGGCATTTCGCCCATCCCGCCTTCTCGTCCCGGGCCCTGGCCTGACCCGCCCGCAGCGCCCGCGCGACGCCGCCGCCGGAGCAGGACGGGTTTTCCCACCCCCGCCCGTAGAATCGCCCGATGCTTCTCGTCACCCAAGAATTGCTCGGCGCTCTGGCGTCCGAGTTGGAAAATCTTCAGCCCGGATCGGGCAGCAAAGCGGCTTTTGAATCGCCCAAGGCCGCTGCCCACGGCGACCTCGCCTGCACCGCCGCCATGCAACTGGCCAAGGCACTCAAGCGCAACCCCCGCGAGGTGGCGGAATCGCTCAAGACCGCCCTCTTGGCCACCCCGGCCTATGCCCGATGGGTCGACGCCCTCGAAATTGCCGGCCCGGGCTTCATCAACATCCGCCTCAAGCCCGCGGCCAAGCAGCAGGTGGTGGCCGAAGTGCTGGCCGCAGGTGCCTGCTTCGGACAGCAGGCCCCCAATGGCCGTCGGGTGCTGGTGGAGTTCGTCTCGGCCAACCCCACCGGCCCGCTGCACGTGGGCCACGGCCGCCAGGCTGCGCTGGGCGACGCGATCTGCAACCTCTACGCCAGCCAGGGCTGGAATGTGCACCGCGAGTTCTATTACAACGACGCCGGCGTGCAGATTGAGACGCTGGCCAACTCGACCCAGCTGCGCGCCAAGGGCGTCAAGCCTGGCGACGCCGGCTGGCCCGAGGCGGCCTACAACGGCGACTACATCGCCGACATCGCTGCCGACTTCCTGGCCAGCAAAACCGTGAAGGCCGACGACCGCGAATTCACCGGCTCCGGTGACGTGGCCGACCTGGACGGCATCCGCCAGTTCGCCGTCGCCTACCTGCGTCATGAGCAGGACCTGGACCTGCAGGCCTTCGAGGTGAAGTTCGACCAGTACTACCTGGAGTCCAGCCTGTACACCAGCGGCAAGGTGGCCGACGCGGTGGCCCGCTTACAGGCCGCGGGCAAGACCTACGAGCAAGACGGCGCGCTTTGGCTCAAGTCCACCGACTACGGCGACGACAAGGACCGCGTGATGCGCAAGTCCGACGGCGGCTACACCTACTTCGTGCCCGACGTCGCGTATCACATCACCAAGTGGGAGCGGGGCTTCACCAAGGTGGTCAACATCCAGGGCACCGACCACCACGGCACGATTGCCCGGGTGCGCGCTGGCCTGCAGGCCGCTGGTGTGGGCATTCCCGAGGGCTACCCCGACTACGTGCTCCACACCATGGTGCGGGTGATGCGCGGCGGCCAGGAGGTGAAGATCTCCAAGCGCGCCGGCAGCTATGTGACCCTGCGTGATTTGATCGAGTGGACCAGCAAGGACGCGGTGCGCTTTTTCTTGCTCTCGCGCAAGCCCGACACCGAGTACGTGTTCGACGTTGATCTGGCTTTGGCGCAGAACAACGACAACCCGGTCTATTACGTGCAGTACGCCCACGCGCGCATCTGCTCGGTGCTGGCGGCCTGGGGCGGTGACCTGGGCTCACTTCAGGGTGTCGACCTGTCCCCGCTCGAGGGCGCCGCTGCCCAGTCCCTGATGCTGGTGCTGGCCCGTTACCCGGCCATGCTCACTGCGGCGGCCGAAGACTTTGCGCCGCATGACGTCTCGTTCTACCTGCGCGAGCTGGCCGCGGCGTACCACAGCTACTACGACAGCGAGCGCATCCTGGTCGACGACCAAAAAGTCCGTACGGCCCGGCTGGCGCTGGTCGCGGCCTGCGCCCAGGTATTGCACAATGGTTTGAAGATGCTGGGCGTGAGTGCTCCGCAGAAAATGTGAGAGGCAGCCAGATGAATCACGCGCCGAGGCCAGGGCCGAAGCACAAGCAGCGCGGTACCACCTTGCTGGGGCTGGTCGTCGGCCTGGTGCTGGGCCTCGGTGTTGCGCTGGCGGTGGCGGTCTACGTCACCAAGGTGCCTATGCCCTTCACCAACAAGAACCAGGCCCGCACACCCGAGCAAGACGCGGCTGAATTGCGCAAGAACCAGAACTGGGACCCGAACGCGTTGCTTCAGGGCAAGCCCAAGGCCGCAGCCAGTGCCGCCAGCGCCGCCGGTGCTGTCCCCGCGCCGGAGCCCGCACCTGCCGCGCCGGCGTCCTCGCCGGTACCTGCGCCTGTGCCTGTGCCTGTGCCCGCTGCTCCGGTTCAGGGCTCTGCCGGGCCGTCTGCCACCGCGGCCCCGGCCCAGGGCCTGACTCCGTCGCCGAGCTATCCCGCTGCGCCCAATCCGCCCGCCGTCTTCGCCCCTGGCGCGGCCGTGCCGTCAGCGGCCTCACCGGCGTCACGCGCCTCGGCTGTTGTCGTCTCCTCTGACCCTTTCCAGTACTTTGTGCAGGCCGGCGCATTCCGCAGCCCGCAAGAGGCCGAGGCCCAGCGCGCCAAGCTTTCCCTGCTGGGCCTGGAGGCGCGTGTCAGCGAGCGAGAGCAGTCTGGCCGCACCGTCTATCGCGTTCGCATCGGCCCCTTCGATCGCAAAGAGGACGCTGATCGCAGCAAGGCCAGGCTCGATGCCAGCGGCACCGAAGCCGCACTGGTGCGGGTTCCGCGTTAACTGCCTGAGCCGTCGCCGAGATCTCGCGGGTCAGCAACCGAGTCTGATCGCCCCTCCATTTCGCAGGAATTCGCCATGCAACGACGTGTCTTTCATGCCGGCCTTCTGGTGGGCGGCGCCCTCGCCCTCGCAGGCCCGCTGCGCGCCCAGCGCCCTCCCCAGGAGGGCCAGGACTTCCGGCGCCTTGCCAAGCCGGCGCCAGTCGATGCGCCGACCGGCAAGATCGAGGTGGTTGAGTTCTTCTGGTACTCCTGCCCCCATTGCAACGCCTTTGAGCCGCTGCTGGAGGCCTGGTCGCGCCGGATGCCTCGCGACATGGTGCTGCGGCGCGTGCCGGTGGCCTTCCGGCCCGATTTCGAGCCGCAGCAACGCCTGTTCTTTGTGCTCGAGACCCTCGGCCGTCTCGACCTGCACATGAAGGTGTTTCAGGCGATCCACCAGGACCGCCAGCCCTTGGGCAGCGAAGAGGCCATCCTGGCCTGGGCTCAGACGCAGGGCTTGCCGCGGGCCAAGGTGCAGGCGGCTTACCAGTCCTTTGGCGTGACCACCCGCATTCGGCGGGCGCAGTTGCTGCAGGACGCCTATGAGGTCGAGGGCGTCCCGGCCCTGGGCGTAGCCGGTCGCTTCTACACCGACGGCGAAATGGCCGGCGACATGGCCCGGGCGGTCCAGGTCGCCGACAGCCTGGTGGCGCGAGTTCGCCAGGGCCGCTGAGCGCCCAGCGGCGCAGGGACAACACCTGCGCCGCACGTTTTTGCTGCCCTGCACCGCTGTCCGGTGGCTACAATCCCGGCAGAGTCTTCAAACAGCAAGATTCATGCCCTTATGACCTATCGCTTCCTGACGATCCTCCTCGCCGCCAGTGTTCTGGCAGTGACCCCGTGGGCGTATGCCGAAAAGGCTGACCGCGACAAGCCGATGAACGTCGAGGCTGACGACCTGCGCCACGACGACCTCAAACAAACCAGCGTCTTTACCGGCAAGGTGGTGGCCACCAAGGGCAGCATCGTGATCCGCGGCGCCCGCCTCGAGGTGCGCCAGGATCCCGAAGGTTTCCAGCACGGCCTGATCACCGCCGAGCCCGGCAAGCGCGCTTTCTGGCGTCAAAAGCGGGAGGGCGCCGACGACTACCTCGAGGGCGAGGCCGAGACCATCGACTACGACGGCAAGGGCGACCGGGTCAAGTTCATCGGCCGCGCCGAGATGCGTCGCTACCGCGGCACCACTCTGGCCGACGAGACCCAGGGCAGCCTGATCACTTACGAGAACACCACCGACGTCTTCACCGTGAACGGCGCCCCGCTGGGGCAACGTGCCCCAGGCGCGGTCCCGGGCGCAGGTGGTCGGGTCCGCGCAGTGCTGGCGCCCCGAGTCTCCTCCCCGGGCGCGACCTCCGCTCCCGCGGGAGCTGCATCCGCTCCGGCGCCGCTACGCGCCAGCCCTGGCCTGGCCGGGGAGCGCAAGTGAACGAGGCCGTCATGGCCGACCCTGCTGCGGCTGCGCCGCCTCCCGCTGCCAGTCGCCTGGTCGCCAGCCACCTCGCCAAGAGTTACGGCAGCCGCAAGGTCGTCGAGGATGTGTCCTTGGTCGTCGCCAAGGGCGAAGTGGTGGGCCTGCTGGGGCCCAATGGCGCGGGCAAGACCACCTCGTTCTACATGATCGTGGGCTTGGTGCGGGCCGATGCGGGAGAGATCAGCATTGACGGCCAGGCGGTGGAGCGTATGCCCATGCATCGCCGCTCGCAGCTGGGCCTGTCCTACCTGCCGCAAGAGGCCTCGATCTTTCGCAAGCTCAACGTCGAGGACAACGTCCGCGCCGTGCTCGAGCTCCAGCGCGATGAGAGCGGCCGTCCGCTCAAGCCAGCCGCCATCGAGCAGCGCCTGACATCCTTGCTCGAAGACCTTCGCGTCGAGCACCTGCGTGCCTCGCCGGCGATGGCCCTCTCCGGCGGCGAGCGCCGGCGGGTGGAGATCGCCCGGGCGCTGGCCACCAACCCGCGCTTCATCCTTCTTGACGAGCCCTTTGCCGGCATCGACCCCATCGCGGTGATCGAGATTCAACGCATCATCGGCTTTCTTAAGTCGCGCGGCATCGGCGTGCTGATCACCGACCACAACGTGCGCGAGACCTTGGGCATCTGCGACCACGCCTACATCATCAGCGACGGCCATGTGCTCGCCCAGGGCACGCCGGATGAAATCGTCAACAACGCAGATGTGCGCCGGGTCTACCTCGGCGAGCATTTCCGGATGTAGGAGGGCTGGTGAAGCAGGGCCTCTCACTACGCGTCTCCCAGCACCTGGCGCTGACGCCCCAGCTGCAGCAGTCCATTCGCCTTCTGCAGTTGTCGACCCTCGAGCTGGCCCAGGAGGTCGAGCAGATGCTCGGCGACAACCCCTTCCTCGAGGTGTCCGACGATCAGTCCCCGCGCGAGGAATTCGGTCTGGCCAGCGCCGACCAGCCAGTGGCCGAGGTGGTGGAGGCTGGCGAGGAATATGGCCTGGGCGCCGAGGTCCTTGCCGAGGCCGGCGAGCGCCTCGCGCAAGACAGCGCGCCTACCTCATTGTCCGAATCTGGGTCGGAGTCCACGTCCGATTCGGCGGCTGAATCCGGCCCCAGCGACTGGGAGGGTGACGGCAGCACCGAGGTCGTCCCTGACGACGGCGAGTGGGGCGGTGACGCGCCGGCGCGTAAGTCCTCGGGCTCGGAGGATGACGATGTCGACGCCACCGAGCTCGCGCGCGGCAATGAGTCCTTGCAGGACCACCTGCACCGCCAGGCCCTGGGTCTGCGGCTAGCCCGCGAAGATGTGGCCGCGCTTCGCTTCCTGATCGAATCGCTCAACGAAGACGGCTACCTGGAAGACCCGCTGGAGGATCTGGCGGCCACCCTCGCGCCTGGAGACTTCGAACAGCAGGAGGAACTGGTTCACCACTTCACCGTGGCCCTGCGCCTGCTGCATCACCTGGAGCCGGTGGGCGTGGGCGCGCGTACCCTGGCCGAGTGCCTGACCTTGCAATTACAGGCGCTGGCGGAGGCGGCCGATGACGCCCAAGAGGCCCTGTGCATGGTCGCGCTGGCCATCGTGCGTCAACCGATGGAGCTGCTGGCCCGGCGTGACGTCAAGCGCCTGATGGCAGCCACGGGGGAGGGCGAGGCCGAGATCAAGGCGGCGATCGGCCTGATCGGGCGGCTCGAGCCCAAACCGGGCCGGCGCTTCGTCGATGTTGAGCGCAATGTGGTCGTGCCCGATGTCATCGTGACGCGCACGATGCGCGGCGGCCAGGCCCGGCTGCGGGTGCAGCTCAATCCGGACGTGATGCCACGCTTGCGTGTGCACGACATCTATGCCGGCGCGCTCAAGGGCCACAAGGGTGACGGTCAGCAGGCCTTGCAGCAGCGGCTGCAGGAGGCGCGCTGGTTCATCAAGAACATTCAGCAGCGGTTTGACACCATCTTGCGCGTCTCCAACGCCATCGTGGAGCGGCAAAAGAACTTCTTCACGCACGGTGAGCTGGCGATGCGGCCCCTGGTGCTGCGCGAGATCGCCGACGAGCTGGGCCTGCACGAGTCGACCATCTCGCGGGTGACCACCGCCAAATACATGTCCACGCCTTACGGCACTTTCGAGCTGAAGTACTTCTTCGGCTCCGCCCTGGGTACCGAAAGCGGCGCTAACGCCTCCAGCACCGCGGTGCGCGCTTTGATTCGCCAACTGGTGGCGGCCGAGAGCCCGAACAAACCGCTGTCGGACAGCCAGATCTCCGACATGCTCAAGGAGCAGGGCATCGAGTGCGCGCGGCGTACGGTGGCCAAGTACCGTGAGGCCCTGCGCATCGCACCTGCCAACCTGCGCAAGGCACTCTGACACCCGGGTGCCGCTCTGTATCGCTGTTTCTGCCTGATTCCTGCGCCGGGCGGTGTCCGCGCCTGACCTTATCCTTCTGACCCGATGAACGACCTCCCGCTTTTTCTTCCTTGCGCCGCCGGCGTCGAGGACCTGCTGGCCGACGAGGTGCACCGCCTCACCGGCCTGGCCGGCGAGGCCTTGCTTATCGGCCGCGGCGGCGTGGTGGCTACAGCATCCTGGCGCGAGGCCCTGCGGTTGAACCTCCACAGCCGCCTGGCGCAGCGGGTGCTGGTGCAACTCTCGCATACGCCCTACCGCGGCGAGGAAGACCTGTACGAAGCGGCGTCGGCGGTGGCCTGGGAGATCTGGTTCACGCCGCGCCAGACCTTCAAGGTGGAAATCACCGCCCAGCACAGCCCGCTCAAAAGCCTGAACTTCGCTGCGCTCAAGGTGAAGGATGCGGTGGTTGACCGTTTTCGCGCCAAGTCCGGTGAGCGCCCCAGCGTGGAAACCCGCTGGCCTGATGCCCGCCTGTATGTGCACCTCACCTCCACCCACTGCACGCTTTACATCGACACCTCCGGTGAGCCGCTGTTCAAGCGCGGCTGGCGCGAGGACAAGGGCGACGCGCCGTTGAAGGAAACCCTGGCGGCCGCCATGATCGCCGCCAGTGGCTGGAACGCCGACATGCCGCTGTACGACCCCTGCTGCGGCAGCGGCACCATTGCCATCGAGGCCGCTCAGGTCGCCTGCGGCATCGCGCCGGGCTTGCAGCGGAGCTTCGGTTTCGAGAAGCTGCTGCCTTACCAGCCGCATGTGTGGGCGTCTCTCAAGACCGAGGCGCAGGCGATGCGGCGTGAGCCGCAGGTCCCCATCTTCGGCTCCGACGTGGCCTTTCGCATGGTCGACTTTGCCCAGCGCAATGCCGAGCGCGCTGGCGTGGCCAGCGCCTTGCAACTGCGAGGCGGCGACGCCTTACAGCGCATGCCGCCTTGCGCCGCGCCTGCGGTCATGCTGGTCAATCCGCCCTATGGTGAGCGCATCGAGGCCGCCGGCGTGGCCGGCGTCTCCAGCCGCGGTGGGCGCGAAACCGCGCGCGATGAAAGCGGCCAGGACTCCGCGGGCGACTTCTTCGTCCGCCTAGCCAGCCACTGGAAGAAAAACTACCCTGGCTGGACCGCCTGGATGCTCACCCCCGACCTCAAGCTGCCCTCGCGCATGCGGCTCAAAGAGTCGCGCCGGGTGCCGATGTGGAACGGCCCGCTGGAATGCCGCCTGTTTCGCTTCGACATGGTGGCCGGCTCAGTCCGCGCGCGTGAATCCGCGCCGACCACGCCCGCCTCACCCGAGGGTGACCCGCAGGCCGGTGCCTGACCCTGGCCGATGAACGCCGTCCTCGATACCAACATCGTGCTCGACGCCTTCGTCTTCGCCGACGAAGCCGCCAAGCCCTTGCGCGTCGCCCTGGAGGCTGGGCGCCTGCGATGGTGGGCCACGGCGGCGATGCGCGAGGAACTCGAGCGGGTACTGGGCTATCCTCAGATCGCGCCGCGTCTGGCCTACTACGGTCTGGCGCCCCAAGTGGTGCTGGACGCCTTCGACCGCCACGCCACGCTGGTCGAGGCGCCCGTCAAGGCGCCCCTGACCTGCAGCGATCCCGACGACCAGAAATTCATCGACCTGGCGGTATCTCGCCAGGCCCTGCTGCTTTCCAAGGACCGCGCCGTCCTGTCCATGAAAAAGCGCCTGGCGCCTTGGTCTGTCCAGGCCCGGTCCGCGCTCCACCCCGAAGACCTCCATGAGCCAGCCTGATTCCGTTTCCCCCGCTGATCCCAAGCCCCTGGGCCCCGACGACTTCGACGCCCAGGACCTGGCCCTCGACCACATGCGCGAGTCCGAACCCGAGACGCCCGACTGGGAGTTCTGCGAGGGCTTCCTGGCGGCGCTCGTCTGTACCCGCCGCGAGGTGCCGGCGGAGGAATACTGGCCGCCCCTGCTCGGGTCGGACTTCAGGCCCATGGCCCAGATGGAATTCATCCTGCGCTGGAAGCAACGCTGGCAGGAAGTGGCCGCCGCCCTGGACGCCGAGGTCGAAATGCTGGACGACGAGCGCGCCTACCAGCCCGCGGCCATTGACGTGCGTGGCGCCCTGCTCGCGCTGCCCGAGGCCGAACGCGGCGAGGTTCCGCTGGCCGAGCTGCCCTCTTTCGCCGAGACCTGGGCCCATGGCTTTTTGCATGCGGTCCAGACCTTTTCCGACGACTGGGCACCGCCGCGTGACCGCGAGGCCGTCGAAATGCTGGACGATGCCATTGCGGACATCGAGGACCTGACCCGCCCCGACACGGACACGCCCATCCTGTCCATGCACAGCGAGGATGGCCCGCCCAGCGTGAGCCAGCGCCGCATCGACCAGTACGGCTCGGCCCTGTGGGGCGTGTATGAGCTGCGCAAGCTTTGGAAAAGCATGGGCCCGCGCGTGGTGGCGGTGCGCAAGGCGGAGGGGCCAGGGCGCAATGACCCCTGCAGTTGCGGCTCGGGCAAGAAATTCAAGAAGTGTTGCGGGGCCTGAGCCTTCAGTAGTCTGCGGTATCTATCAGGCCCCGCCCTGACACATCTGTTTTCGAAGCGGGTGATTACCCGGGTTTCTTCTAGGTCTGTCCCAGGCCCTCACGCGCTACAGTAAAGCCTTGCATACGTATGCAAATCTGTAGATCGACATGGCATCAGCGTCCGTCATCGATGTATCCCGGCGCCCTGAGTGCCGGCCGGCACATGTCACCTCTCGCGACGTGGCGGCAGCGGCTGGCGTCTCGCAGTCGGCGGTAAGCCGTTGCTTTACCCCGGGGGCGAGCGTGGCTCCGCAAACACGCGAGCGTGTCATGAAGGTGGCTGCCGACCTGGGCTACCGGCCCAATCTGCATGCCAGGACCCTGAGCACCGGCCGCACCCGCATCATCGGCGTGGTCCTGGCCCACCTCGACAATCTGTTCTACCCGCGCTTTCTGCAGCTGCTTACCGAGCGACTGCAGGCCGAGGGCATGCAGCTCTTGCTTTTCGTTGCCGATGGCCGCCAGGGGAACTTGCTGGAGCAGTTGCTGCAGTACCGGGTCGACGGGATTGTGCTGGCCGCGACCACGCTGCATTCAGAGCTCGCTAAGGCCTGTGCCCAGGCCGGCATTCCGGTTGTCTTGTTCAACCGCGTTGCAGATACCCAAGACAGCGGCTTCCACTCGGTGCAAACCAACCAGGCCGAGGGCGCGCGCCAGCTAACCCGCTTCCTATTGGACAACGATCATCGGCGCATCGCCTACTTGGCGGGAAGCCAGGACGCGTCCACCAACCAGGCGCGCGAGCAGGGTTGTCGCCAGGCGCTGGCTGAAGGGCGTCGTCGCCTCTTCGCCTACGGCGAGGGTGACTACCGCGCGGATCGGGCCCAGGGGGTGGTTCGGGGATGGTATGTCGGTGATGATGGTGCTCGTAGGCCTGTCAGTGACTGCCCTGACGCGATCGTGGTCGCCGACGATCAGATGGCGCTGGCGGTGATGGACACCCTGCGTCACGAGCTCGGCCTGCAAGTGCCCGAGCAGGTCTCGGTGGTCGGCTTTGACGATGTCCCTCAAGCTGCTTGGGCGGCCTACCAGCTCACCACCTACACGCAGCCCTTGCCCGAAATGATCGAGTCGGTGCTGCAGCTGCTGACCGCCCAGCTCAAGGCGCAAAGCGCTGACGCCAAGCGCAAGCCCCGTGGCAAGGCCGTGGTCCTCACCGGCCAATTGCAAATTCGTCAATCGGCACGCCAGCGATCGACAACCCGGCCCAGGCGATGACGTTGCCACAAGCCGGTGAGCCTTTTTTTCCCCTCACCCCTGATCCCTTACCTACCCCCCAAAAAGGAGACAAGCGATGATGCAACGACGCGAATGGATGCAATGGGCCAGTGCCTCGGCCCTTGGCGCTTACGGCGCAGGTTCGGCGATGGCGCAGAGCGCCACGATCAAGCCCGGAAAGCCCTACGCGGGCCAGACAGTCAACGTGCTGAGTGTGGTGGCGCCGCAATTCAGCGCCCACGAGGCCCGGCTCTCGGAGTTCGAAGCCCTCACCGGCATCAAGGTGAAGTACCAGTATGTGCCCTTCGCCAGCACACGGGAAAAGCTCACCGCAGAACTCGTGGCCAAGACCGACCAGTACGACGTGCTGAGCGCTATGGACATCTGGGGCCCCAGCCTCTACAACCTGTTCGAGCCGCTCAACGCCCGCCTGGCGGAGAAAAAGATCGACATGACCGCGCGCTACCCGCAGGCCCACCTGCGTGCCGCGCGTGACGGGCTAGGCAATGGCCCGAACTACATCGGCTTCCCGATCCGCGGCCACGTGCAGCTGATGTTCTACCGGAAGGACATTTTCGCCCGCCTGGGCCTGAAGGCGCCCGAGACCTGGGCCGATATGGTCGAGGCCAGCAAGGTCATCCAATCCAAGACCGACATGGCCGGTGTGGCGATGTACTACGGCAAGGGCGGTGGCCAGAACCTGATGATCTGGATGAATTACCTGTGGGGCAATGGCGGCGACCTGGTCGACGCCAAGGGCCAAGTCGCCTTCAACTCGCCACAGGCGGTGCTCGCCACGCAGCAATACCTGGACGTGCTTCTCAAGCACAAGGCTGCGCCGGCGGCAAGTGCCTCCTTCAACGAGACAGATGCGGTGAATTCAGTGGCGCAGGGCAAGAGCGCGATGGTCCCCGTGTGGTGGTGGCGCTATGCCAACCTGACCGACGCCAAGACCTCCACCCTCAAGCCAGAGCAGGTAGGCTTCGCGCCACTGCCCTCCGTTGCCGGTAAGGCGGGTACAACCTACACCAACACGTGGTTCTATGGTGTCAACCGCAACAGCGCGCGCAAGGATGCGGCGATGGAATTCCTCGCCTGGCTCACCCAGCCCGAGATCGAGCGTGACCTGCTCCTGGACAGGACCAAGAACGAGGTGGTCGCGGTACAGGTTCCCAACTTGATCAACGGCGATGTCAACGTCCGCTTTGGTGGGATGCATGTGTCGGCCGCGCAGTCGCTCAAGGCCGCTCGTGGCGTCCCGCTGTTCGCGCAGTGGCCGCAGATGTCGGACCTGCTCGAGGCAACCGTCAACGAACTGGCGTCGGGTAAGGGCGACGTGAAGTCGGCGCTTGACGGCGCTGCACAGCGCGCCCGACGCATCATGCGCGCCTGATCGGTCCATGCAGCGACTGCACATCCCGGCCTGGGTCTGGCTCCTCACGCCAGCCCTGGCCTTCGTCTTGGCCATGGCGGTGTTTCCTCTGGGCTACTCCTTCGTCCTGAGCTTGCGGGACTGGAAGCTGGCCCGCAGCGACACGCCAGGTGATTGGGTCGGTCTCGAAAACTACATCACCTTGCTCACCGACGACCCGGAGTTTCTGGAGTCGGTGGGGGTGACGCTGATCTTCGTGGGCTGGGATGTCGCGGTCACCTTATTCCTTGCGCTGGGGGCGGCTTTGCTGCTTAAACGCCAAGGGCGGCTGACCTCGCTCGGGCGGGTCTTGCTGGTGCTGCCTTTTGTGATGAGTCCGGCGGTTATCGGCATTTCCTTCCGGTTTTTCTTCAACGCCGAATACGGCATCGCTCAGTACCTGTTTGGCTTGCTCATACCGGCGCTGCAGGGGCGCGTTTGGCTCTCCGACAGCCAACTCGCCATGGCGGCAGTGGTCGCTGCCGACGTGTGGCACTGGGCGCCCTACATGACGCTGGTGATTCTCGGTGGCCTGGCCTCGGTGCCGCCGGAGACACAGGAGGCAGCCGAGGTAGATGGCGCTGGCCCGATTCGCGTCTTCTGGGACGTGACCCTGCCACAGCTGATGCCTGTGCTGGGGATCGTTGTGATTTTGAAGTCGGTGTTTGCGCTGAAGGCTTTTGACAGCATCTTCACGCTGACCAACGGCGGTCCGGGCACCTCGACTCAGACCCTGGCTTACTACGTCTACAACAGCGCATTTGGCTACTACGACATGGGCTATGCCGCTGCAGCGGCCTACCTGCTGACGGCGACGCTGCTGTGTATTGCCATGTTCTACCTGCGACTGGTCCTCAAAAAATGAGCGATGCCGTCTTGCGCGTTCCCGGTCCGGGCTTGGCCTTCGTGCGCCGATGGAGTTTCGATCTGCTGCACGGCGCAGCCGTGATGCTGCTGGTGGGCGTGATCGTCCTGCCCATCCTGTGGATCCTGCTCACCGCCTTCAAGCTGCCGCGCGACGTCTACTCGCTGGACGCCGCACTCTTTTTCCGGCCGACGCTGGAGAACCTGGTCACTGTCTTCGCCCATCCCTGGAACTTGGGCGGCAAGATCATCAACAGCCTGTTGGTCGCAGGCGGCACCGTGTTGCTGGCCATTCCCATGGCCACGACGGCGGCCTACGCCTTCTCACGCTTTGAGTTCCCGCTCAAGAAATTCCTCTTTCTGCTGGTGATCGCTTCGCAGTTCATTCCGGCGGCGGTGGTGGTACTGCCTTACTTTCTCATGTTCAAGGCCTACGGGCTGCTCGATACGCGCATCGCCCTGGTGCTGGTCAACCTGTCCATCGTTCTGCCCTATGCGGTGTGGATGATCAAGGGCTTTCTGGACGCGGTGCCGCTGGAGATCGAGGAGTCGGCCATGGTCGACGGCGCGCCGCGCTGGCGGGTGCTGGCCGAGATCGTGGTGCCCGCCGCCTGGCCGGGCATCGTTACCGCGGCGGTCTTTAGCTTCACCCTGACCTGGAACGAGTTTCTCTTCGCCCTCATCTTGGGTAAGCAATATGCGTTGACCCTGCCCATTGGGCTGATCGGCTTTCGCACCGAGCGGGGCGATCTGTGGGAGCTCATGGCGGCCGGCGGGCTGCTAATCACACTGCCCATGTTCCTCATTTCCCTGATGGTGCAAAAGCACTTCGTCGGCAGTCTCACTGCCGGCTCGGTGCGCTGAAGTCGCCCCTTTCCCGAACTCCACACCATTCATGACCGTCATCGACCTGCAGCATCTGGACAAGCGCTTTGGCAACACGCCCGTGGTCCGGGACCTCAACCTGCACATCGCCGACCGCGAGTTTCTGGTCTTGCTGGGTCCCTCGGGCTGCGGCAAGACGACCACTATGCGGATGATCGCCGGGCTGGAGGAGCCCTCCGGCGGCGACATCCTCTTCGACAAACAGCGGGTTAACGACCTGCCCACCCGAGGCCGGGATGTGGCCATGGTGTTCCAGAACTACGGCCTGTACCCGCACATGTCGGTCTTCGACAACATCGGCTATCCGCTCAAGCTGCGAGGCATCCCGCGTGAGGAGCGTCGCGCACTGGTCGAGCGCGCGGCGGACCGGGTTCAACTCAAACCCTTCTTGCACCGGATGCCGCGCGAACTTTCGGGTGGCCAGCGTCAGCGGGTGGCGCTCGCCAGGGCCGTGGTGCGCAACCCGCGCGTGTTCCTGATGGACGAGCCCCTGTCCAACCTGGACGCCAAGCTCCGAGTGACGGCGCGCGCCGAGATTAAGCACCTGAGCGAGGAGCTCGGTGTGACCACTGTTTATGTCACCCACGACCAAGTGGAGGCGATGACCCTTGCCCATCGGGTGGCGGTGATGCACGACGGCATCATCCAGCAACTGGGACGACCGGAGGACATTTACAGCGACCCGGCCAATGCCTTCGTCGCCGGCTTCATTGGCTCGCCTGCGATGAACCTGGTGCCCCTGGCTGCGCAAGGTGGCGTCATCCGCTGGGCGGGTGGTCCCGCCATCGAACTACGGGCGCCGGGCGAGGGCGCCTGGACACTCGGGGTTCGCGCCGAGGACATGCAGCTCGGCGATGGCGGCCCGGGCAGCTTTTCAGCCGAGGTCTTCACCTTTGAGCTGCTGGGTGACTGCACCATGATTAATCTGAAGCTTGACGAGCGGGTGGTGTCCGTCAAGGCGCCCAAGGACCTGCGCCTGGGCCGCGGCGCTCGGGTGGCTTTACGCCTCCCCCTGGACCGGCTCTACTGGTTCGATGCGGTGACCGGTGAACGGGTTCGGACGTGAGTGAGCCCATGAGCTCAGCGCCGAGCGCGGGGGCCCTATGAGCGCCCTCGAGCCCCAGCCCCTGCAATTACTGATACCTGGCACACTGTGCGACCCCCGATTGTTCGCGCCCATGCTCGAACAGTGGCCCACAGGGGGGGCACCAGCCGAAGGCGCGCGCGTACTTGATCTGTCCGAGCTGGACGAGGCCGAGGCCTGGTGGCAACGTCAGCTGCCAGGCCTGCCCGACCCACTAGACCTGGTGGGTTTTTCCCTCGGCGGCGTGCTCGCGCTCGCCTTGTTGCGTCTTGCCCCGCAGCGGGTCCGGCGCCTCTCTCTGGTGGCCGCCAGCGCCCTGGGAGGTACGCCGGCGCACGAGTCCCGGGTGGCCGCGCAAATCGCCCAGTGGCGCGCGCAGGGGCCTGCGGCCGTGGCGCGCCAGATGACCGAACAAGCCGTGCCCGCCCAAGGCCGTACGCCGGCGTTGACCCAGTGCCTTGAGGCCATGGCCGAGGCGACCTCCGAGTCGGCCTTTCTCGCCCAGGCGCGCTTAAATGCCACCCGCCCCGACGGGCTCAAGACACTGGTCCGTTGGGGCGGCCCACTGCTGCTGCTTTGTGGTGAGCAAGACCCGTGGTGCGGCCCTGCTACGCAGGCCCAGACCCTGGCGCACCGGCCGGACGCACACTGCATCACCCTCCCCGGCGCTGGCCACTACCTTCCCCTGGAGCGACCCGCGGCGGTGGCCGCCGCCCTGGCTCCGTTCTTCCGAACCGACACGCCCTGAATCTGCCGACACCATGAACCTGGAACAACTGCGCGCGCGCTTCATTCCCTTTGACAGCCTGCGCTACACCACCGAGGCCTTCATCGACTACGCGATCGAGGAGTGCTCGCCCAAGTACAACTACGCGCTCATCGGCCCTGGCGTGTCGCAAAACCCCAACCAGCCGGTGAGCCTGCGCGAGCCGCACGGCTTCCAGGTCGGCGGCGTGTCGATCCCGCAGGGCAAGATAAACCCACCTCACATGCACTTCACCTGCGAGATCTTCATGTGCTTTCGCGGTGACTGGCGGCTCATGTGGGGCTTCAATCCGGACGAGAAGCACGCCCTCATCGGAGAAGGCGATATCGCTTCGGTGCCAACTTGGATCTACCGCGCCTTTTGCAACGTCGGCGTGGACGATGGCTTTCTGTTCACCGGCCTGGGGCGCGACGACACCGGCGGCATTCTCTGGGGCCCCACCACCCTGGCCGCAGCCCAGCAGGCGGGCGTGTTCCTCACTGAGGACTACCGCATGATCGATACCCGCCGCGGCGAGGTGGTGCCGCCTGGCACACGCTTGCTGCAGCCGATGACACCCGAAGAGATCGCTGCGCTAGAAGACTGGTCGCCTGAGGCTATGAGCCAGCGCGTGGTGCGTTTTGCCGATTTGCGCTGGGCGAGCGATTCGCTTCTCGACAGCATGCTGCCGGGGCATGGTGCCGCCCTGGCGCCAGTGGTCGGGCTGGGCATGAGCCAGAGTCGCTCGGTCAGCCCGCCGGTGGGTAACGCCCATGGTTTTTCCATTGAGTGGCTGCGCATTCCGGCCGGTGGCCAGGTGGGCTGGCATGCCCTGAGCCACAAGCAGGTGGTGTTAGCCAAGCGGGGCGAGGTCGAGCTTCAGGTGCGCGCCGATGACGGCCTTTTCGGACAGGTCCTGCGCGGCACCCCCACGCATTGGGACGCCTACTCGGTGCCCGCCGATGCCTGGCGCGCTTTTCACAACGCCGGCGCCGCGGAGGCCTACCTGCTCCTGATGACGGCCGGCGACGAGAAGAAGCCAGTGCAATGGGAATCCGACACCGTGGCGGCTGCGGCCGCTGCGGGCTGGTCCATCGACGCCAACAGCTGCATGGCCCCCAAGCATTTTGTTGACCGCTCACAGCGCTGAAAGGAACCTGCGAATGCAAGCCACTTCTTCTCCCCTGGGTCCCGCCCCGGCACCGGGCATGCCTTTAGATACCCGGCTGCGCCCGGCGCTGCGTGGCACCGGCAGCCTCCACGGCCTGTTCTGCGGCCTGCCTTCGCCCGCGATGGTGGAAATGGCCGCCTTCGCCGGCTTCGACTTCGTGGTGATCGATAACGAGCATGGCACCGCCAGCATCGAGACCACCGAGCACTTGCTGCGCGCCGCCCGCGCCACGGGCATTGTTCCCATCGTCCGTTGCTTCGAGGCCGACATTGCAAGAACCCTCGATGCGGGCGCCAGCGGTGTGAAGGTGCCGATGGTGAACACGCCCGAGCACGCCCAGCGCCTGGCCGAGCGCATGCGCTACCCGCGCCCGGCCGGCCAGCCGGGTTTGCGTGGCTGGCGGGGCAGTGCCTTCAGCACGCGCGCCGCCGGTTACGGCGCCTTCGGCGGCCCGGCGCACACCGACCGCAGTAACGAGTCGCTTGCGCTCATTGTCATGATCGAAACGCCCGAGGCGGTTGAGTGCGCGCATGAGATCGCTGCCGTCGAGGGGGTGGACGCGGTCTTCATCGGCCCCAATGACCTCTCGCACACCATGGGCCATGAGA
The DNA here is from genome assembly GCF_029866045.1 of Ramlibacter sp. GTDB lineage: Bacteria > Pseudomonadota > Gammaproteobacteria > Burkholderiales > Burkholderiaceae_C > Ramlibacter. Next base: position 48,689 of record NZ_JARXAB010000068.1, read on the forward strand.
ACCGCTGGCAGGAAGCGCCGGTGCAGCGCGCCATCGAGCGCGCGGTGCGCGCGGTGGCCGACGCCGGCAAGTGCGCCGGCGTGCTCACCCTGGACGAGGAGGCCCGCCAGCGCTACGCCGGTTGGGGCGCCCGCTACTTTGCCAATGTGGCCAGCAGCCTGGTGATGCGCGCCTTCGAGCAGGCGGCCGGGCGTGGCGGCGCATTGCGCTACTGACCCGGGCAGGCTCGCCATGATCCTGGGCGTGATCGCGGATGATTTCACCGGCGCCACCGATGTGGCCAGCATGCTGGTGCGTCAGGGCTTGCGGTCGGTGGTCTGCACCGACCTGCGCGACCCGCTGCCCGTTGAGACCGATGCGGTCGTCGTGGCGCTCAAAAGCCGCACCGCGCCGGTGCAGCAGGCGGTGGCCGACAGCCTGGCGGCGCTGGCCTGGCTGCGTCAGGGCGCGCCGCGCCAGATCTACTTCAAGTACTGCTCCACCTTCGACTCGACCGCCGAGGGCAACATCGGGCCGGTGGCCGAGGCCCTGCTAGACGCGCTGGACGCGCCACTGGCCGTGGCCTGCCCCGCGCTGCCCGAGAACGGCCGCACCGTCTTCCAGGGGCACCTGTTCGTCGGTGAGCAACTGCTGCATGAGTCGGGCATGCGCCACCACCCGCTGACGCCCATGACCGACGCCAACCTGGTCCGTGTGCTGCAGGCCCAGTCGCGGGGCCGGGTCGGGCTGGCGACCCATGCGGTCGTCCGCCAGGGCCCGGGCGCGCTGGCGGCGCGCCTGGCGCAACTGGCGACGCAAGGCCATCGCCTAGTGGTGGTCGACGCGGTGGACGGCGCCGCCCTCGAGAGCCTGGCCGGCGCCTGCGCGGACCACGCACTGGTGACGGCTGGCTCCGGCCTGGCCCTCGCCCTGCCGGCGGTTTACGCCGCCCGCGGCTGGTACCAGCCGCGGGCGGCGTAAACCGCCGGCAGGGCGAGGGCCAGGCCGGAGCCAGCCGTCACCAGTGCGTGG
>NZ_JARXAB010000033.1 GCF_029866045.1 Ramlibacter sp.
CCTTAAAAGTCAAACGAGGCCGACAGGCGCACAGCGCGCGGCGCGCCCACGTTCACCCGGCCTGCGCCCCAGATGCTGTCGAAGTACGCGCGGTTGCCGAGGTTGGTGACCGTGGCGCGCAGCACCACGGGCTGTGCGCCCCAGCGCGTGGCATAGCGGGCGCCCACGTCCACCGTGGTCCAGGCGGGCAGCTTCACGCTGTTGTCGCCCGTGAGCCATTGCGCGCCCGTGTGGTTCACCCGGCCGTTGACCGACAGGCCCTGCACGCCGGGGACAGCCCAGTCGGCGCCCAGGTTCAGCGTGAGCTTGGGCACGCCAAACTGTGCGCGGCCCTGGTTCACGCCCTTGGCGGTCTTGGTTTGTTCGGCCTCGGTGTAGGCCGCGCCGCCCAGCAGCGTGAGCGCGGGGGTCAGCTGGCCAAACAGGTTCCACTCCACACCCCGGTTGCGCTGCTCGCCATCGAGCACCTGGCGGTTGCCCGCCTCGATGAGGGCGGGCTTGCTGATCTGGAACAGGCTCACCGTTTGCGTGAGGCTGCCGCTCACCCACTTCACGCCCACCTCCATCTGCTTGCTTTTGTAGGGCTTGAAGGTCTCGCCCTCGTTGGCATAGGGCGCCTTCACGGTGGTGCCCGCGCTCAGGCCTTCCACGTAGTTGCCGTAGAGCGAAACGTTCTCTCCCCAGGGCTTGGCGACCACGCCGACCAGCGGCGTCACGGCGGATTCCTTGTACTTGCTGAGCTTCTGGTGCACCTGCTGCGCGCGCAGGCCCAGGGTGAGCTGCAGCGTGTCATCGGCAAAGGCCAGCGTGTCCGCCACGCTCAGCGCCGTCATCACGTCGTCGTTGAGCTTGTTGTAGGTAGATGCGGCGCCGCCCGCCGGCATGGTGATGGGGCGGGGGTTGTAGATGTTGCTGTTGATGGCGGCCGTGCCGTTGGCGCGGCTGCCGCCTTCGTAGTTCCGCACGTTGGCCGCCAGCGTGAGCTTGTGCGCCACGGCGCCGGTGCTGAACTGGCCGCGCAGGCCCAGCTCAGCGGTGGTCGTGTCGTACTCACCCCAGGAGTTGTAGGCCGTGCCCGTGGCATTACCGGTGGCGGCATTGGCCGGGGCCCACACCGGGCGGGTGCCGAAGATGAAGCCGTCGTATGCATGCTGCGCCTTGCCCGCCGAGGCAAACGCCGTCCAGCCCGCGCTGAGCCTGGCCTGGCCGCGCACGATCAGGCCCTGCGTCTGCGTGTTGCTGTACACGCCCTCGCCGTAGAAGAAGTTGGTGGAGCCATCGGGTGCCTTGGGCACCGTGGTCCAGCCGGTGAGGATGGGCTGCATGGGCGAGCCCTTGCGCACCTTGTTCCTCAGCGAATAGGCGTCGGCCTCCACATTCCAGCCCTCGCCTTGGTAGTCCAGCGCCAGGTGGCCAATCTCGCGCGCCTTGGTCTGGTGGTCCAGCCAGGTCTCGCCACCCTACACTACGCCGTTGACGCGCACGCCCAGGCGCTGGTCTGCGCCAAAGCGGCGTGCCACATCGGCGTGCACGCCCACGTTGGACTGGGATGAGTACGTGGTGGTCACACGCGTGAGCGGCGCCTTGCCCGCCCGTTTGGGCACCAGGTTGATGGCGCCACCCACGTCGCCCGCAGGCGGCATGCCCATCATCATGGCGCCGGGGCCCTTGAGCACCTCTACGCGTTCAAACATTTCGGTGGGTGTGTTCTGCTCCGGCGCCAGGCCATAGGCGCCGTTGATGGCCAGCGAACCCGCCCCCACCGCAAAGCCCCGGATGATGAAGTTCTCGACGATGTGGCCCTCGTTGGTGGTGGTGCGCACCGAAGGGTCGTTCTTGAGCACCGCACCCACCGTCTGCGCCTGCTGGTCGGCAATGCCTTCGGCGGTGTAGCCCGTCATGTTGAAGGGGGTGTCCATCACGCCCACATTGCCCAGTACGCCCAGGCGCGTGCCCCGGGCCACCTGGCCGCCGGGTGCGGCAGCGGGCAGGCTCTCGGGCGTTTCGGCCGCTGCGTTCACGGTCACCTCTTTCAGCGCCACCGGCGCGGCCGGGCTTTGTGCCAGTGCTGCGCCCGCGCCGGCCAACAAGGTCCACGCGCAGGCCTGGGCGATCTGGCGCAGGGCAAAAGGATGGGCCGGGGCGGCACCCCGGGTTGGGCGGCGAGTCTGCATAGAGAAAGTCCTGAATCAAAAACGGTAGGAAAAGGGAAGGCCGCCTGTCAACGGATTGCAAACAAGAATGAGTGCGATTTCATCCAGGGCACGGACCCGCTCCAGAACGGGGCTGTAACAACGAAGTGCCCGGAACGTGTTGCAAGGCGTGCCGACTTGTTACATCCGGCATGCAGCGATGATTTCACGCAGCCCGCCAGACTGTGTTTGCAGGGCCAACTAAGACGTTTGCCGCACCCCCGCAGGCAGCAGGGGGCGCGGCCTCGAAGAGTTGCCGACTCTGGTGGCAACCCCGGGCGCTGTGTGGCTCAGGGGGGCTTCAGACCCTTCCGCGCGCCAGCTTGGGCGGCATGCCAAAGCGCTTGCGGTACGCCGTCGCAAAGTTGGCAGCGCTGTTGTAACCCGCCACCAGGGCCGCCTGCCCCACCGTCAGGCCGTCCCGCTCCAGTGCGTGCCGGGCACGCTGCAGGCGGTGTTCGCGCACAAAGTCGAACACCGTGGTGCCGTACACGGCGCGGAAGTGGCGCTGCAGCGTGTTGGCATTGGTGCCCGCCTGGCGCGCCAACGCGTCAAGCGACATGTCCATGGCCGCATCGGTCTGCAAGAAGGCATGCAGCGCGCGCATGCGCTGGTGTTCGTGGGGCAGCAGGCGCAGCGCGGCGGCTGCCGGTGCGGGGGCGGGTGCAGGCGCCGGGGCAGGCCCGGGGGCGTGCTGCGACAGGCTGCCCAGCGCCTCGCTCACCAGCTCCAGCGCTCGGCTTTCGAGGTACAGGTGCAGCAGCAGCGGGCTCAGGTCGGGCGCGCGGGTGATCTGCTCGGCCACGGCTGCAATGCGGGCCGAAGGCTGCCAGTGGTGCATGGCCAGGTGCTGGCGGCGAAAGGCGTCGATGGCGTCGGATGCCGACGGCCCCGCCACCTGCTCCAGCCACTCGCCGCCCAGGCCCACGCTCACGCGGCGCGCGTAGGCGCCCCGGCGGCCGCGCCGCTCAAACCGCTCGGGCTCGGCCACCGACACCAGCAGCGCACGCGGCAGGCCCGGTTCGCGCGCACGCTGGCTGGCGGCGCTGGACAAGGCCACGCGGCGCGGGCCATAGCTCACGTCCACCGATCCCTCCAGCAGCAGCACGATGCGCAAGCCCGCTTCCATGTCGCCGCTGGCCGTGAAGTCCTGCACGTCGGCGGTGTCGTCGGCATGCAGGTGCAGCCCGGGGCGCAGCACCCGCACCCGCTGCAGATGGCGCTGCAGCGACGCCTGCATGCCTTCCGACGGCGGCGCCGAGGGCTGGACATGCAAGGGGCTGACAACGGACATGGGCGGGCTGTGGGACAGATGACGAAGAGGAAGGCGGCGTGACGGCGTGGAGGCGCAGATGCGGAGCCGCCTGCGAAGGCCCGCCCCCATCGGAGGTTTGCGCAAAGGTTTTTCTCCACCCCGCAAACACGGCAAGCGCTACGCCATGGGATGCTAGCAACTTGCGATAATAAATGCAAATGATTCTCAATATTGCACTTGGACCGCAGCCCCTTCGGGCCGCCCTGCACGCACCGTATCGCCCATGACGTTCTCCTGCCCCCGCTGGCTGGCCTCCGCGCCAGGCCTTGCTGCCCTTTTCTGCGCCCTTGTTTGTTCCCTTGTCTTCGCAGCGCCCCCCGCGCAGGCCCAAAACGCCCCCCAGACCGTGACCGACCTGGCCGGCCGCACCGTCACCCTGCCCGCCAAGGTGGAGCGCATCCTGCTGGGCGAAGGCCGCCTGCTGCCCGCGCTGGGCGTGTTCGAGCGGGACGATGTGGCCCGCCGCCTGGTGGGCATGATGGGCGACTACGAAACACTGGACGCCGCAGGCTACGCCCAGTGGCGCGGCCGCTTCCCCCAGCTCGACAAGGTGCCGCGCGTGGGCCGCAACAACGCGGGCAGCTTCAGCGACGAGCAGGCGATTGCACTGCGCCCGCAGGTGGCCATCCTGGGCCTGGCGGGTGGCCATGGCCCAAGCAAGAACGACCGCGAGACCCTCGCGCGCCTGGAGGCCGCCGGTGTGGCCGTGGTGTTCGTCGATTTCCGCCACAACCCGCTCAAGAACACCCCCCGCAGCATGGAGCTGCTGGGCGCCGTGCTGGGCAAGCGCCAGGAGGCCGAGGCTTTCAACACCACCTGGCGTACCCAGCTGGAGCGTGTCGAATCGCGCCTGCGCACCCTGCCCGCTGGCACACGCCACCCGTCCGTGTTCCTGGAAAACCGCGTGGGCCTGGCCGACGACTGCTGCGCCACCATGGTGGGCCTGGTGGGAGTGCTGCTCGACGCCGCCGGGGCCGACAACGTGGCGCGTGGTCGCATCCCCGGCGAACACGGCACGCTGAACCCGGAGTTTTTGATCGCCACGCAGCCCCGGCTGTATATCGGCACCGGCATCGGCAGCATGGCCACGTCCGACAAATCGCCTCTGCGCATCGTGCTGGGCGCCGACGCCACGCCCGAAGCGGCACGCGCCTCGTTGGTGCGCGCCACGCAGCGTCGGGGCATTGCCCAGCTGCAGGCCGTTCAGCAGCCCGGCCGCGCGCATGCCATCTGGCACCACTACTACAACTCGCCTTTCAACGTGGTGGCCGTGCAGGTGTTTGCCAAGTGGCTGCACCCCGAACTGTTTGCCGACCTGGACCCGCGCGCCACGCTGCAGACGATGTTCACCCAGTTCCAGCCCATCCCGCTGACGGGTGTGTACTGGACCAGCCTCTGATGTCCGCCCTTTCCCCGTCGCACGGCGCACGCCGCGCGCTGCTGGTGGCCGCTGGTTCAGGCGCCAGCCTGGCCAGCCTGGGCCTGCTGGGGGGCTGCGCCAGCCCGCGCACCGCTGTTGCGCCCGAGCTGCTACAAGCCGCCGCAGCCACCCTGCCCGGTACCCACCAGCAAGACCTGCGCGACCCGGTCAGTGGCCACACCTGGCGCGTGTGGGTGCAGCGCCCCGCAGGCCCCGCGCCC
>NZ_JARXAB010000040.1 GCF_029866045.1 Ramlibacter sp.
AGCTACCAACCCCTCGGAGCGCCTTCGCCGCGATCAGCGAAGCCCTCGATTATGACACAGCTTTTAAAAACCAGTCAAACACTTTTTTCTACCCCGCCCACCAGCGCCAGACAACCCCAGCACCAGCATCAGAGCCCCCCCTCCAACACCCAAACGATTTCAAACCACACAGCGCAACCGTGCCGAACAGTCCAGGCCAAAAGAAGCGGAGCCCGCCAGTCTAGCACAACCTTTCGGCTCCTGACAATTGGGGAACGATGTGGCCAGCTCAGTTGGTGATCGCCTCATCGAGAGGGGACCATCCGGGAGTGAGCCACTCGTGCGCCATACCCGGAAGCGGACCGACAGTTACTCTTGACGCAACTTGGCCCAACGCATGAATCCCTGGCTTCAGTTGGCGCCCCTTGAGCAATCCCCATCACTAACCGGACTCATAAAGCACAGGTTCGGAACCCCGTGAATGCCTCATCTCGGTCCGGGAGTGCAAAGCGTCTAGACCGTTTGTGCTTCATACGACCTCTGGTCGAGATGGACCCGCCTCGGAGCACACGCGCCATTTCCCAATGGGGCTGCGGGTCTAAAGCGGTACCAACAGCCCAGTTGTCTCGCTCATATCCGTCCCAAGGACGCAATCGTGTAGACGTCCATTCCAAAACATCTCCCCAACGCATCGAGCGCCCTTGCCGCTGGTGTACAGCCACTTCCCACTCCATCTCCAAGGGCAAACGCCGCCCAGCCCAACGTGCCCATGCATCAGCCTCCCACCAGGTGATATGCGTCACCGGTTGGGAACCAGAAACACGCACAGAACGTCCCGACCAATTGATGACAACGCCGCCAGCGGCAGCGCGGATTTGCTCAACATGGCGAGGACCTCGCCGACCGTCTGGAATTGAAGCCTGCCGCAACCACTCCCAACCCTGTGGATGCCACCAGTCCGAGCGGTCGTAGCCGCCATCGTCGACAAACTCAACAAACTGCGACCAGTTCACAGGCTGAGCGTCAATCTCAAATGGCAGGATATTGACTTGCCATTGCGGCCTCTCGATAGCAAGAGCGAAGCCGTTTGCCGGTGCACCGAGCAGCCACCGCGTCGCCGGTAAGTTCAGGGGCTCGGCTGCCGCATATTCAGCTGCGGAACCCACGGGCAACGATAAGCCCAGTGCCCGAGCCTGCGCAACAAGCTGCTCAGCAATGAAGTCCTCGTAGTGAAGCATCGCGCGAAACAGGTACAGGCCATCGTCTGTTTCTTCGGCACGCTCAAGAATTTCCAGAGTGGACTCCAACTGCACAAGCATGTACCCACGGACTTCGCCCAGTTCCGGCCAATGCTCCGCTCCGACGTGACGGAACCAGGAGTCGGCCTGCCGGTGGAGTGACGGAAGGCGAGGGCCATCGGCAGGTGATCGAAAACCAAGGCCACGCTGCGGATTACGGCCTAGCCACCACTCAGCCAGCCAAGCAATGTGGCCAGCGACACGTTCAGGCGGATCAAAGTGATCCACGCGGGGAATCGAAAGGCCGGCGCCAACAGCCTCTTCAAAGCGGGCTAGGAGTTGCAGCGTACAGTTACGCGCGTCCATGAGGGCCAGCGAAAGAAGACTGCGCCCAGCTTGGCGGATTGCAGGCGAGTCGGTCAGGACATCAATCGATGATGGGTTGGTGGGCACGGTTCTCTGCGGGCTGATTAAGCCAACAGCATACCGGCCCCTCTCAACTGCTCACGCACCAGGACAGAGAACGCAAAGCAACAGATTCGGTCAGAGCTTTTGAGCCTGCATGAAGCGCTCATATGTCGATTCGGCAAATCGGAACCAGAGATTTTGGTCCGCCCGAAAGCGCGAATAGTCGGCGTATACCTTCCGCCAATTTTCGTTCCGGGCCGAGAGCTCCTGATAAAGCGCCATCGATTGCTTGAATGCCTCAGCCATCACGTCATTCGGGAAGGGACGCAACTTCGCACCGGCGGCAACGAGTTGCTTGAGGGCATGCGGGTTCTTGACGTCGTACTTGGCCTGCATCTCGATGTGTGCATAAGCACTGGCGGATTCCACAATGGCCTTCAGCTCCGCCGACAGGGAGTCCCACGCTTTTTGGTGGATGTAAAGATCGAGCTGCAAGCCGCCCTCCCACCAACCCGGGTAGTAGTAGAACGGTGCCACTTTATTGAAGCCCAGCTTCTGGTCGTCGTAAGGACCGATCCACTCTGCAGCATCGATGGTGCCCTTCTCGAGAGCCTGGTAGATCTCGCCTCCAGGGATGTTCTGCGGAACACCCCCCATGCGTTCGATGACCCGTCCGGCGAACCCGCCAATGCGGAACTTGAGGCCTTTCAGGTCAGCAACCGACCGGATTTCCTTGCGCATCCAGCCGCCCATCTGGGCCCCGGTATTGCCGCAGGGGAAATGAACGATGTTGTACTTCGCGTAGAACTCGCGCATGAGGGACAGGCCATTGCCCTGGAATGTCCAAGCCGTCATCTGGCGGCTGTTGAGACCAAAAGGGATGGCGCCCCCGATGGCAAAAGTCTCGTCCTTGCCGAAAAAGTAGTAGGGAGCCGTGTGGGCCGCTTCGACAGTGCCGTTTTGTACGCCGTCCACCACGCCGAAGGCGGGCATCAATTCCCCAGCGGCGTGGACGGAGACGTCGAAGCGACCGCCAGACAGTTGCTTGACCCGGTGGGCAAACGTTTCAGCACCACCGAAGATTGTGTCCAGGGACTTGGGAAAGCTGGAGGCCAATCGCCAGCGCAAAGCCGGCTGGGCGTGGACGGCGGGAGCCGTGGCAGCGACAAGCACGCCAGCAAGGCCGGTATGGCGCAAAAGGGAACGACGGTCCATGGGCAATCTCCGCTGAAGGTTCGGGAATGCCTTGGATGATTGAGTGCGGCGCGGGGATAAACTTTCAGCGCTCTGACCACGGGCGTGCCTGCAGGTCACAACTGCTCAGCGCACCAAGCGGGACCAGCAATCGCCCTGCGGGTCAAGCGTGAGCGCCTTCAGGCCGGCAAGCGGCGCGACAACGCTCGACCGACCGACGATTTGAAGACCAGCCGCGGTGGTGGCTACAGGAGCGAACCGAAACGCTCACGGACCGAGCGTTCGATACCGGCTGCGTCCAGGCCTAGCGCCGCAAGAAGGCGAGCCGGATCACCGTGTTCAATGAAGCGGTCGGGGATGCCCAGTTGGAGGAGAGGCTTGGCCAATCCGGCGGCGGCGATTGCCTCGGCCACCGCGCTGCCAGCGCCGCCCATGATGGCGCCCTCCTCCACGGTGACAAGCGCATCGTGGCGCTGCGCCACTTCGATGAGAAGGTCGACGTCAAGAGGCTTGACCCAACGCATATTGACCACGGTGGCGCCCAACCGTTCGGCCGCTTGGATAGCCGGGTGAAGAAGCGTGCCAAACGCGAGAATGGCCACCGCTCGACCCTCCCGGCGAATCTCGCCTTTGCCAAAAGGCAATGGCTCAAGCGACGTATGAGTCGGCACGCCAACACCAGAACCACGGGGGTAGCGCACTGCTACAGGATGGTCTTGCTGGAAGGCTGTGCTGAGCAACGCGCGTGTCTCTGCCTCGTCCGCGGGACAAGCCAGGCTCATGTTGGGAATGCAGCGTACGAAGGGAATGTCGTAGACGCCGGCGTGGGTTGGTCCGTCGGCGCCGACGATGCCGGCGCGATCCAATGCGAACACCACGGGTAGCCGTTGCAAAGCGACATCGTGGATCAACTGATCGTAGGCCCGCTGGAGGAAGGTCGAATAGATCGCGACGACGGGCTTGAGTCCCTCGCAGGCCATGCCAGCCGCGAACGTGACGGCGTGTTGTTCCGCGATGCCAACATCAAAATAGCGTTCAGGGAAACGCTTCTCGAATTCGACCAGGCCAGAGCCCTCGCGCATGGCAGGCGTGATTCCGACCAGCCGGCTGTCCTGCGCGCCCATGTCGCACAACCACTGACCGAAGACCTGCGTGAAGGTGGGTTTGGCCGGCGTGGCAGAGGGCGTCAAACCCACCTGGGGGTCGAACTTGCCAGGGCCATGGTAGGCCACAGGGTCGGCCTCGGCCAGCTTGTAGCCCTGCCCCTTGCGGGTGACCACGTGGAGGAATTGGGGGCCCTTAAGTTGGCGGATGTTCTCCAGCGTCGGGATGAGGGATTCGAGGTCGTGACCGTCGATCGGGCCGATGTAGTTGAAGCCGAACTTTTCGAACAGAGTGGCGGGCACCACCATACCCTTCGCGTGCTCTTCTAGCCTTTTGGCCAGTTCGAACAGCGGCGGAGCCACCTTGAGCACGTTTTTTCCAACGCTCTTGGCGGCAGCGTAAAACTGACCGGACATGAGCTGCGCCAGGTACCGATTGAGTGCGCCAACCGGCGGGCTGATCGACATGTCGTTGTCATTGAGAACGACCAGCAAGTCGCTATCAGCAACTCCTGCGTTATTGAGCGCCTCGAAGGCCATGCCGGCTGTCATGGCGCCATCACCGATGATCGCGACAGCCTTGCGATCTTCGCCCTTGCGCTTGGCCGCCAGGGCCATGCCGAGCGCCGCCGAGATGCTCGTGGAGGAGTGCGCGGTTCCGAAGGCGTCGAACTCGCTCTCGGAGCGGGTGGGAAAGCCCGAGAGCCCACCTAACTGCCGCAGAGAGGACATCCGCTCACGACGACCGGTCAGGATCTTATGGGGGTAAGTTTGGTGACCCACGTCCCACACCAACCGATCTCGAGGGGTGTTGAACACATAGTGGAGGGCAATCGTCAACTCAACCGTTCCAAGGTTGGAGCTGAGGTGACCGCCGGTACGCGAGACGCTGTCGAGGACATAAGCACGCAATTCATCTGCCACCTGCGGCAATTGCCGACGGGAAAGGCGGCGCAGGTCAGACGGCGACACGATCGATTCGAGCAAAGAGGCCATGGGATTCCTAGTTATTGCGTTCGACCACCATGCGGGCCAAAGCTTCGAGCGCACGGGTGTTGGCCAAGCCGCTCACTGCCAATGCGCCTAAAGCTTCGTCCAGCAAGGCCTGGGCATAGGCACGGGATGGGTCCAGCCCAAGCAGGGAGACGTATGTGGGCTTGTCATGGGCCGCGTCCTTCCCGGCCGTCTTCCCGAGCGTCGCTGAATCCGCAGTGACGTCCAGAATGTCATCGACGACCTGGAAGGCCAGCCCCAAGGCGGCGCCGTAGCGATCCAGCGCGGAAGCGGGCTCAGATCCCGCACTTCCGCAGGCAGCCCCCATGGCCACAGAGGCCTGCAGGAGGGCGCCAGTTTTGAGCCGATGCATTTGCCGAAGCTGCGTCTCAGAAAGGCTTCCACCAACACTGGCCAAATCGATGGCCTGGCCGCCAGCCATGCCGCCATGTCCGGCGGCACGCGCAAGGATCCTGCACAGGCGAGCCTGCACATCGCCAGAGATACCCGACTCGTGCGGATCGGGCGCGATCACCTCGAAGGCAAGGGCTTGAAGGGCGTCGCCGGCCAGCAAGGCTAAGGCCTCGCCGAACTTCACGTGTACGGTCGGTTTGCCCCGACGGAGAACATCGTTGTCCATGCAAGGCATGTCGTCATGGACCAGCGAATACGCGTGAATCAGCTCGACGCCGCAGGCGCTGCGCAAGGCCGCCTCACGATGACCATTGATCGCCTCCGCTGCAGCCAGCACCAGCAGGGGCCGGAGCCGCTTGCCACCATCGAGCACCGCATAGCGCATGGCCTCACCCAACCCACCCGGGGCGGAGCCGGGAACCCAGGCTTGGAGCGCCTGCTCCACGTCAGCCAGCTGGCCCTGTATCCAGGCAGGAAAGTCGAACGTGGTTTTCATTCCTGCGTCCAGGGCTTGAGGGTGCCCTCGTCGAGCACCTTGATCTGATTTTCAACCGCCTCGAGGCGGCTACGGCAGAAGGCAAGCAGCTGTGCGCCACGCTCGTAGCCCACGAGCATCTGCTCCAGAGGCATCTGACCCGACTCAATACGGCCAATGAGCTGCTCCAGCTCCTCGAGAGCGGCTTCGTAGCTGGCAGGTAATGCGGTGGAGGCCTTGGGCATATGCGGACAGCGCTTAAACCCTGGATTCTAGGTCCGCGGCCGGGCCTTCCCCTGGGGTACACTCGACTCTCTTTGCCCCGCGCCACTCTCGGATCGGGCGCTTACCCTGCCCCTTCATAGGGGGAGCCTCTAGGTCAGGTGAAATGTCTGATTTAAGTCTTCAACTGCAGCAGGCCGCAAGCCAACTCCCGGTTTCCAGCTATTTTGATGAGGCGCTGTTCCAACGCGAGCGGGAACTCCTTTTCGCTAGAGGCCCGCGCTATGTCGGTCATGCTCTTTCCGTCCCCGAGGTGGGGAGCTACTTTGCCCTGCCCCAAGAGGGGGAAGGCCGGGCCTTGATCCGCACGCCGCGGGGCGTAGACCTCGTGAGCAATGTGTGCCGCCACCGGCAGGCGGTGATCCTGCGTGGCCGAGGGCGTCTGGACGAAAAACCCTCCACGGGAGGCAACATCGTCTGCCCCCTGCATAGATGGACTTACAGCGGAGGCCGGGGCGAGCCGGCGGGCACACTCATTGGCGCACCCCACTTCGCTGAAGACCCCTGTCTGAGCCTGCGTAACTGGAAGCTGCGGGAGTGGAACGGACTTCTGTTCGAGGACAACGGCCGCGACGTCGAAGCCGACCTGGCCGGCATGGGACCGAGGTCCCAACTGGATTTCTCTGGCATGGTTCTAGACCATGTCGAGTTGCACGAGTGCAATTACAACTGGAAGACCTTCATCGAGGTCTACCTCGAGGACTACCACGTCGGCCCCTTCCACCCTGGCCTCGGGCAGTTTGTGACCTGTGAGGACCTGCGCTGGGAGTTCAAACCGAGCTATTCGGTGCAAACCGTGGGGATCGCCAACCGCCTGGGGCGGCCCGGGAGCCCCGTTTACGAGCGCTGGCACAAGGCATTGCTGGACTTCCGAGGTGGGCAGCCGCCTGCCCATGGGGCTATCTGGCTCACCTACTACCCGCACATCATGGTCGAGTGGTACCCGCACGTACTGACGGTTTCCACCGTCCATCCCGTCGGCCCCCAGAAGACGCTCAATACCGTCGAGTTCTACTACCCCGAGGAGATTGCTGCCTTTGAGCGCGAGTTCATCGAGGCCCAGAAGGCCGCGTACATGGAAACCTGCGCTGAAGACGACGAGATAGCCGAGCGCATGGATGCAGGCCGGCACGCACTGCTCGCCCGTGGCGACGACGAGTTCGGCCCCTACCAGAGCCCCATGGAAGACGGCATGCAGCACTTCCACGAGTGGTATCGGCAGCGCATGGGCGCCGCCGGTCCCGGCGTGCCGCGCTGATACAGCGATACGGAGACCTGAGCAAGCCAACGCATGAAAGCCCTCTGGATGGTCCTGGGGGCCTTTTTTTTCGCCACCATGGCGGTATGCATCAAGGTTGCGTCCGCCTGGTTCAATACCTCTGAAATCCTGTTCTGGCGGGGCCTGATCGGTGTCCTGATGATTAGCGTGCTGGCGCAGTATCAAGGCGTCAGCCTGGCTTCGCGCTACCCAGGCATGCACCTGCGGCGCAGCCTCGCGGGGGTGATCTCCCTGTGGGCCTGGTTCTTCGCCATTGCCTACCTCCCCGTCGCCACGGCGATGACTCTCAACTACATGAGCGGCATCTGGCTTGCTGCATTCGTGATTGGGAGCGGTTTGTTGGCCTGGAAACCGGAGCATGGGCCGCAGTTTCTGCGTCAACAGGGCCCATTGGCGCTGGCCGTTCTGACCGGCTTCGGTGGGGTGGTCCTGATCCTCCAGCCCTCGATGGCGACCGACCAATCGCTCGGCGCGATCCTCGGTCTGATATCCGGTGTGTCAGCAGCTTGGGCCTATGTGCAGGTCGGGGCCATGACAAAGCTTGGCGAACCCGAAACGCGCATCGTGCTTTATTTCGGTTTGGGGTCGACCGTGGCAGGCCTGATCGGCATGGCCATCGAGGGCGTCTCCGCGTGGCAATGGCAGCAAGCGGCCTGGCTGCTTCCCATCGGGCTGTTCGCCACTTTGGGACAACTGTGCATGACCTACGCCTATGGCAGTGGGGCCGCGCTGGTGGTGGCCTGCCTGCAGTACTTCGGCATCATTTTCGGCGCGATATTCAGCCTGATCCTGTTTGGAGACGCCATACCGACCGCGGGATGGGTCGGGATGGGGCTCATTCTGGTCAGCGGGGTCGCCGCCACAGTCCTGCGGGCACGGCCGGCGTCAGGCGCGCCAGCGGAAAAAACCTGATCTGGGCCCCGGACGCCAGTTCAGCGAACCAGATAAAGCGTGCGCAGTTGCCTGCGCTCTGCTTCGCCAACGCCAAGGCCGCGGTCAAGGAAGCGATCGATCGATCCGTGGTCGGTGTTGATCGCATCGTAGGCGGCCTGCAGGAAGTCGGACTCGACGCCACGCAGGACCTGCGCCACCACCGGATCGAGTGTGCCGCCGGAGACCGCAGGTGGGCGCAAGCGCTGGTTGGTCAGAAGGTAGTCGTCCAGGATTTGCTCACGCGACGCGCCCAGGGCGTGGAGAAACAGGGCCGCTGCCAAGCCGGTCCGGTCTTTTCCTGCGGTGCAGTGAAACACCGTGGGCTCGGCCGATTCGAGCAGATGGCCAAAAAACTCGGCAAAGCGGTAACTGGCCCCGCGGACAAAACCGCGATAGGTGTCCTGCATATGGTGCTGGACCTCAGCGGCCGTAGGGCGATGGCCGGAGGCGATCAAGTCAGACAGCACCTGCACGATGCTCGGCTCAATGGTGAGCGCATGGACCTTTGCTTCCGGAAGTGCGCAGGCGGCAGATTGACGCTCCTGCACTCCCCGAAAATCGATGACCCGTCGCAGGCCGATTGCCTGCAACGCATGAATATCGTCATGGCTGAGGTTGCCAAGGTGGTCCGAGCGAAAAACCAGGCCGGGGCGCATCGGAACCATCGGATGGACCCGCTCGGCAAGGTCACGGAAATTGCTGGCGCCGGCCAGAACAGGAATACGGGGTGCGTCGAAGGTAGACATGGCAACCCCCATTCTGGCCGAGCCGGCTGGCTCGGTCCAACTGGGGAATGCCCGCGCAGCCTGGCAGCGCCGGACAACGTCCTGCGCTGCCAAGGACCCACCAGCGCCCGCCAGAGGCAGGCGCCGGCTACCGAAGGTGATCAACGGCCGTAGGGCGCCATGGAGCCGCCGCCTGTGCCGGGATTGATCTGATTGCTCGGCTTGTCACCTTCGCCCACCCCGGCGCCCATGCGCTGCTGCTGCGTCCGTGTGGACGCGGCGGCCTCGCTACCGGCCTGCGGCAGCTTCTGAGCAGCAGCCAAATGCTGCTGGAGCATGGGTAGGGTCTTGTCGACCCACGCACGGAGCTGGGGCTCCTTCGCATCCTTGCTGGCCTTCTCGAAGCGCTTGATCTCTTGCTCGTGCTGCTTGATGCCGATTTCGCGCACAAACTCCCGGTCGAACTCCGCACCGCTGCGTTTGGCGAGTTTCTCCACCTCGTTGCGCATGCCGCGCGGCAGGGAAGAGGGCAACTCAATTCCCAGGCTGGAGGCGAGCTGGGCGAGCTCGCTGTTGGCGCTGGCTTGTTGCTCGATCAGGGTGGCGGCATAGTCCTTGACAGCCTTGTCGGCGCCCCGATTTGCAACCATCTGTGCGGCCTGCACCTGCATCTGGCCGGCGCTCGCGGCCTCCTCCATGAACTTGCGGTCCCAGCGCACAACGCGCGATTTTTCCGACGCGGCGCGGGCGCCGGACTGGGTGACAGCCGCTCCCTGACCCGAGGACGAGGTGCCTGCACCGCTACCACCGCTGGTGACGCCCTGAGACCAGGCAGTGGACATGGAGGCGGCGAGCACGCCAGCGAGTGCGAGGGCTGGCCAGCCGCCACGCAGGTGCCGAGGGGATTTCATTGATGGGGTCGAAACATTTCTAAGGTTCATGGGGCCTCCAGAGATTGCGGGTCGCAGGTTGTGCCTGCGAAACAGGAACTGACCGGCGCAGAGCGACCGGCCTTGCCGAAGCAGGCGTCACCATAGGGGCGTCTTCGGGGAGGGCGCGTCGGACAAGCACCTCCGCAGGGGGGCGAGTGACCTGAACTAGCGTAGGACTGGACCGGACCTACAGCCGCGCTAGGGCTTGGCGTCGCCCACGCGCCGGCCGGCTGCGCCTACCGCCTGGCCGGGGTCCTGGTGCCGGGATCAGTGAAGGTGCGAGAAGGCGCTTGCTGCGCCCACCAAGGCAATGCCAGCGCCCAGCCAGATGACTTGCAGCGTCGCAGCGCGGGCTCCCTGGTGCTTCTGGAGCTGGGGGATCAGGTCAGCCAGCGCGACATAGATGAAACTGCTGCTGGCGAGGGTGAGGAAGTACGGGAGGAAGCCTGCCAGGTGGGCCACCAGCCACCAGCCAACGAGTCCGCCCAGGACGGTAACCGCACCGGCCATGGACACCTTGACCAGGGCCGCACGCCGGCTGCCGCTGTTTTGGGCCAGAACCACCAAGTCTCCGATATGGTGTGGCACCTCGTGGGCCAAGACCGACACTGCGGCTACCACACCCAGGCGCATGTCAGCGGCAAAGGCAGAGGCAATGAGCACGCCGTCGCCGAAGCAGTGGATGCTGTCTCCCGTCAACAGGCTCCATCCGCCAGCGGGCTGGGCTTTGTGAACAGCTTGGCCGCCGTGAGCACCGTGCAGGTGGTGATCCGCATGCCCGTGGTGAGCCGCGTGGCCGTGATGCCCCGCAGACTCAGGGCTGGCGCCCTCTTCGGCATGCTCATGGTGGTGTTCATGCCCGTGGTGCCACAGCTCGGCTTTGTCCAGCAGAAAGAAGAACACCAGCCCCGCCAGCAAGACGAGAAAAAGAATGTGCGCATCGGCGCTCTGCTCGAAGGCCTCCGGCAGCAAGTGCATGAAGGCCGTAGCCAGCAAGGCGCCAGCCGCCAGACTCAGAAGGTGCTGGGCATCGAAGCCCGCCCGCCCTGCCCCGGCCTTGCGCACGCCCAGTTCAATGAGCGCGGCCGCGATCCAGACGCTGCCGATACCGGCGCAAAGGGTCGCAAGAAGAGTTGCGAGAAGTGTCATGCTTTTTGTTCTGGGTGCCAGCGATCACGGCGGCCCGCGAAAACAGGCCACGCCCGCGGGCGAGGCGCTAAGGCCGATGAACCCCCATTGTGCCGCGAGGCGCCGGACCGGTCTCCCGGCCCCTGGTCAGAAGCAACACCACCCCAGGAAACATAATGCGCAAACACTTTGTTACCGCAAGACCCATGCGCCCCGCGCAGAAAGGATGATCTCCCATGCCCACGCTCCGCGTCGAAATGATGGAAGGCCGCACCCCCGAGCAGAAAAAAGCTTTGGTGCAGGCCCTGACTCAAGCCGTGGTCGACACGCTCGGCAGCAATCCCGAGTCGGTCGACATCCTGCTCTACGACATCAAGCGCCAGGACTGGGCCACCGGAGGTGTGCAATGGTCCGAGAAAACATGACCCATAAAGGCCCGGCCCACGGCCGGAGTGCTTGGCTGCTGGCCTGCAGCGCGGCAATGATGCTGCCCGCCTGCAGCGCGACGCCAGCGGTGCCGAAAGAGGCTGTGGCGACAGCGCCGACGCCGGTCGAGCCAGCCGCAGGCTGCAACGCCCGTTCGGTGCAAGACCTGGTAGGTCAGCACGCCTCAGCGCTGATCGCCGAGGGAGCGCGCCAGCGGGCCGGGGCGGTTCGGGTACGAATGATCGGTCACGACCAAATGGTGACCAGGGAGTACGACCCCGGTCGTCTGAACCTGCAGCTCGACCCCCAGGGCCGGGTGGCCCGGGTTTATTGCGGCTGAAGAAAGAGGGATCAAG
Source organism: Ramlibacter sp. (assembly GCF_029866045.1). Lineage (GTDB taxonomy): Bacteria > Pseudomonadota > Gammaproteobacteria > Burkholderiales > Burkholderiaceae_C > Ramlibacter. The sequence goes on from NZ_JARXAB010000040.1 coordinate 11,866, forward strand.
CGACGGGGTGAGGCGACGGGATTCGAAGACGGGGATCGGCGGCAGGAATGGGCAGCGGGGTGGAGGGCGCTCAGTGCGACCTCTCTCAGTGCTCCCTGTCTCAATAGGCTGTCTCTCAATTTGCCTTCTCTCAATGCGCCTTTTCCCAGTTTGGCCCGACCCCCAGCTCTGCGAGTAGCGGCACACGCAATTCAGCGACCCCGGCCATCAGCCGGGGCACCTCCACGCGCAGCCAGTCGACCTCGCCCTCGGGCAACTCGAACACCAGCTCGTCATGCACCTGCATGATCATGCGGGCGCCCCGGCCACTCTCGTCGAGCGCCTTTTGCACAGCCACCATGGCCAGTTTGATCAGATCGGCCGCGGTGCCCTGCATGGGGGCGTTGATCGCGGCGCGCTCGGCGGCGCTGCGGCGCGGACCATTGGGCGAGTTGATCTCGGGCAGGTACAGGCGCCGGCCGAACACGGTCTCGACATAGCCGCGGCTCTTGGCCGCCATGCGGGTCTCGTCCATATAGGTCTTCACACCCGGGTACCGCTGGAAATAGCGCTCGATGTAGTTCTTGGCCGCCGTGTTGTCGATGCCCAGCGCCTTGGCCAGGCCGTAGCTGCTCATGCCGTAGATCAGACCGAAGTTGATGACCTTGGCATAGCGACGCTGCTCCGTCGAGACCTGCTCCGGGGTGACACCAAAAACTTCGGCGGCGGTCGCGCGGTGCACGTCTTGCCCCAATTGAAAGGCCCGAATCAGGGCTTCGTCTTCACTCAGATGGGCCATGATTCGCAGCTCGATCTGGCTGTAGTCGGCGCTGGCAATGACATGCCCAGGCGCGGCCACGAAGGCCTCGCGCACCCGGCGACCCTCGACGGTGCGGACGGGAATGTTCTGAAGATTGGGATCGTTGCTCGAAAGCCGACCCGTCACCGCCACCGCCTGCGCGTAGTGGGTGTGCACCCGCCCAGTCCCCGGGTCGGCCATCTGGGCCAGCTTGTCGGTGTAAGTGCTTTTGAGTTTGGAGAGGCCGCGCCACTCCAGCAGCTTGGCCGGCAGCGGGAAATCTTCGGCCAGCTTCTCCAGCACCTCTTCGTCGGTGCTCGGCGCACCCGTGGCGGTCTTCTTGACCACCGGCAGGCCCAGCTTGCCGAAGAAGATCTCGCCGATCTGCTTCGGACTGCCCAGGTTGAAGGGTTGGCCAGCCAGCGTATGCGCCTCTTGCTCCAGCTCCAGGATGCGGCGGCCGAGTTCGGCACTCTGGCGGGCCAGTTGCTCACCGTCGATACGGACCCCGTTGCGCTCGACCCGAAACAGCACCTCGCTGGTGGCAATCTCTAGCTCGTAGATAAAGCGCAGGCGATCGTCTGCCTGCAGACGCGGCCAGAGGGTACGGTGAACATCCAGGGTCTGGTCCGAGTCCTCGCAGGAATACTCGGCCGCCCGGTCGATGGCCACCTGGGCAAAGGGAATCTGGTGCGCGCCCTTGCCGGCCAACTCCTCGTAGGAGATGCCGCTGCGCGCCAGGTGACGCTCGGCCAGGCTGGCCAGACCATGGGGCTTATGCACCTCGAGCACATAGCTTTGCAGCATGGTGTCGTGCACATAGCCACGCACCTCGATGCCGTGATTGGCGAACACATGCCGGTCGTACTTCACATGCTGACCCAGCTTGTGGCGAGAGCCGTCCTCCAGCCAGGGCTTGAGGCGGGCCAACACCTCGTCCAGAGGCAACTGCGCGGGGGCGTCCGCATAGGCATGCGCCAGGGGCACATAGGCCGCCTGGCCCGGCTCGGTGCTGAAGGACAGACCGACGATGCGGGCCTGCATCTCGTTCAGTGAGGTGGTTTCGGTATCGACAGCAACCAGGTCGGCAGCCTGGAGCCTGGCGAACCAGATGTCGAACTGCTCCCAGCAGAGGACGGTGTCGTACTGCAAGGGGCCGGTGTGGCCGTGGGCCTGCGGGCCATCGGCAGGCGGGTCGAACAAGCCGCCCTGCCCGGCGGGGCTCGAAGTTGGATGGGACGCGCCCTTGCTGCGCGACTTGCCCTCCGCAGGCGCGGAGCCCTCCTCCATCGCCCGCACCAGGCCCTTGAACCCGTAGCGGGCGTAAAAGTCTTTGAGCTTGTCGTCCTGCGGCGTGCCAATGGCGATGGCTCCCAGGGCTGGGAGACCTGGGATGTGCTCGCCCAAATCGCAGTTGCGGCGGATCGTGACCAGAGCCCGGCCGGTGGGCAGCCAGCCCAGGGATTGGCGCAGGTTCTCACCCACCGCACCCTTGACCTCGGCGGCCTTTTCAATGAGCGCATCCAGGGAACCGTACTCGGTAAGCAACTTGACCGCCGTCTTGGGGCCGACCTTGGGTACGCCGGGCACGTTGTCCACCGTGTCACCCACCAGGGCCTGGTAGTCCACCATCAGTCGTGGCGGCACGCCGAATTCGGCTTCGACACCGGCAAGGTCGCGGCGGCGGTCGTTCATGGTGTCGATGACGACCACCTGCTCGTTGACCAGTTGGCTCAGGTCCTTGTCGCCGGAGGAGATGACCGTTTGCAAACCCTGCTGTGTGGCCATATCGGACAAGGTACCGATCACATCGTCGGCCTCCACGCCGGGGACAGCCAGCACCTTCCAGCCCAGAAGCCCCACCACCTCGTGAATCGGTTCGATCTGCGCGCGCAGGTCGTCGGGCATCGGGGAGCGGTGCGCCTTGTAATCGGGGTACAGGTCGTCGCGGAAGGTCTTGCCCGGCGCATCGAACACGCAGACCGCATAGTCGGCCCGCACATCCTTGCGCAGCTTTTGCATCATGTTGATCACCCCGCGGATCGCGCCGGTGGCAGCGCTCGTCGGGTCGCCTGGCACCGCGCGCAGGTCGGGCATGGCGTGGAAGGCGCGGTACAGGTAGCTGGAGCCATCCACCAGCAGCAGCAGCGTGGGCGTGGCAGGCGGGCTGTCCGCAGGGTCTTCGGGCGTGATGTTCTCGGGGGCCTGAGGCTCGGTCATGGTCACGATTGTGCCTGCCGGGCGGCTCCCTGGCGGCCTCCTACAATCGGGTGCATCCAGCGGCTCTCCCCGCCAAGTCTCACCATAGACTGTCGGTCCTGCGTCGGCCGGCGTCCCCCGAAGCACCGAACCCCCTGCCCCATGGCTGTTTTCACCGAAGTCTCCCCTGAAGCGGCAGGCGCGCTGCTGCAGGAATTGAACCTGGGCCAGTTGGCCGAGTTGCGCGGCATCCAGGGCGGGATCGAGAACACCAACTACTTCGTCACCACCGAGCAGGACGGCGAGCAGCAGCGGTGGGTTCTGACCCTGTTCGAGCGCCTCGGCGCCGAGCAGCTGCCCTTTTACCTGTACCTGATGAAGCACCTGGCACAGCGCGGCATTCCGGTGCCCGACCCGCAAGGCAATCGGAACGGGGACATCCTGCTGTCGGTCTGCGGCAAACCCGCGGCACTGGTCAACCGCCTGGAGGGCCGCAGCGAGCTCGCACCAGGCCCTGCGCACTGCGCCGCGGTGGGCGACATGCTGGCCCGCATGCACCTGGCCGGACGCGACTACCCCCGCAGCCAGCCCAATCTGCGGGGCCTGCCCTGGTGGAACGAAACGGTGCCGGTGGTGCTGCCCTTTCTCGACCCGGACCAGGCGGCGCTGCTGCAGTCGGAGCTGGCCTACCAGAACCATGTGGCTGGCCAATCGGCCTACACCGCCCTGCCCCGCGGTCCGGTGCATGCCGACCTGTTCCGGGACAACGTCATGTTCGCCGAGCCCCAAGGCCCGGCCGATCCTCACCCAGCGCGCCTGACCGGCTTCTTCGACTTCTACTTTGCCGGCGTCGACACCTGGCTGTTCGACCTGGCGGTGTGCCTCAACGACTGGTGCATCGACCTGGCCAACGGCAGGCACGTGACGGATCGGGCCACCGCCATGCTGGCGGCCTACCAGGGCGTGCGACCGCTGCAGGCGGCCGAGCGCCAGCTTCTGCCGGCGATGCTGCGTGCCGGCGCCCTGCGCTTTTGGATCTCGCGCTTGTGGGATTTCCACCTGCCGCGCGAGGCCAGCCTGCTCAAGCCCCACGATCCGGGCCACTTCGAGCGGGTGCTGCGCCAGCGGGTAGCCCATCCGGTTCACCTCTGACAAAACAGAGAAACCGCACCAGGAGGCCCCGCCGGGGTAAATTCCGCTGATGAAGCTGAACATCGTCACGCCTCGCACTGGCTTGCTCTGGGTCCGCATCGGGTTGCGGACCTATTTCCGCCAGCCTCTGGCCCTGACCGGACTGTTTTTCATGTACACGACCGTGGTGCTGCTGCTCGCCATCGTGCCCGGCATCGGGGTCGTAGCCGGCGGGATGCTGGTGCCTGCTGCCACGCTGGGGCTGATGGCGGCCACAGCTGAGGCGGAAAAGGGGCGGTTTCCGCTGCCCTCGGTGCTGCTCAGCGCCTTCCGGGTAGGCAGACAACGGCTGCGCGCGATGCTGGTACTGGGCGCGATCTACGCCGCCGGCTCGCTGCTGGCAACCGGGCTGGCCACACTGCTCGCGGGCAGCAGCGCGCCGCCGCCTGCCGACGGCCAAGCCATGGCACTGGACGCGGCAACCGGCTTGGCGCTCTTGTTCCATCTGCCGCTTTTTGTGGTGTTCTGGCACGCACCGGCGCTGGTCCACTGGCACGGGATCTCGCCGACCAAAAGCCTGTTTTTCAGCGCGGTAGCGGTGCTGCGCAACCTGGGCGCTCACCTGCTGTTTGCAGCGGGCTGGATCACGCTGTTTCTGGTGGCGGGCAGCGTCTTCGGGGTGCTCGGCGCCGCGGTGGGCGGTGCCAGCGGCGTACAGGCCATGGTGTTGCCCCTGGCGCTGGTGCTGGCCTCGATGTTCTCCAGCTCGATCTACTTCACATTCCGCGACTGCTTCCAGGCCGACGCAGACGAAGCTGCAGGCGACGCGAATCCGACCGAACCGGCCGCGCCTGGGCAGTGACCAGACCCCCCTGCCGTTTCGGCCAAAGTACGGGCCAGCGCAGAGGCCCGGATTGCAAGCGGCCCCGCGAGCCTCAGGGCACCGGCGTGAGCTTGGCCACTGACAGCGCCAGCCACTTCACCCCGTGGCGGCCAAACTTCACCTGCGCCCGGGCATCGTCGCCCGCGCCCTCGAGCGCCAGCAAGGCCCCCTCGCCGAACTTGTTGTGAAAGACCTGCATCCCGACGCGCAGGCCGTGTGCAGGTTCGGCCTTGCGCACCGGCACCGGCGGGCTGGCAAACCGGGTGCTGTCGGCGTCGCGGGTGCCGGCCTGGGCACCGCCCTGCCAGCTGCGGCCCTGGCCGCCACCGGAGCCAGCACCGGCATAGCCCCCGCCATAGCCTCCTCCGTAGCTGCCACGCTGACCAAAGCCACCCCCGAAGCCACCGCCCTGGCCCAAGCCAGCGCCGGCAAAGCCCTGGTGCTTGGGCGTGAGCCACTTGAGGGCGTGCTCGGGCAGCTCGTCAAAAAATCGGCTGCGCACGTTGTAGCGGGTCTGCCCGTGCAAAAGCCGGGTCTGTGAGTAGCTCAGATAGAGACGCTTGCGAGCCCGGGTAATGGCCACGTACATCAGGCGCCGCTCTTCCTCCAGGCCCTCGTGGTCGGCCATCGAGCGCTCGCTCGGAAACAAGCCCTCTTCCAGCCCGGAGACAAAAACACAGTCGAACTCCAGGCCCTTGGCGGCGTGGACCGTCATCAGCTGCACCGCGTCCTGGCCAGCCTGGGCCTGGTTGTCACCGGCCTCCAGGGCCGCGTGGGTGAGGAAAGCGGCCAGAGGCGAGAGGGTCTCGCCGGTTTCGGCGTCGGGGGCGAGCGGATCGCTGCTGCCCGGCGACCCACCGGTAGATTGGCCCGCCAAAGGCAGATCCAGCAGAGGCGCCGAAGGATCGAGCCCTTGACTTACCGGTGACTGGGCCAGGCTTCCGGCAGCGCGGTGCTCGTCGAGCGGCAGCGCCACCGCGTCCCGGCCGAAGCCCTCTTGGGTGACAAAGCTCTCGGCGGCGCTGGCCAGTTCTTCCAGGTTCTCCACCCGGTCAGCGCCTTCGCGCTCGTTGCGATAGTGGTCGACCAGCCCTGAGTGCTCAAGTACCAGTTCGATGATTTCACGCAGAGCCAGACCCTGGGTCTGCTCGCGCAGCACATCGATCTTGGCGACGAAGGCGCCCAGATTGGCCCCGGCCTTGCCCGTGGTGGCGCTCACCGCATCGTGCAGAGAGCAGCCTGCACCACGGGCGGCGTCTTGCAGCTGCTCGATGCTGCGTGCGCCAATGCCGCGCGGCGGGAAGTTGACCACCCGCAGGAAGGAGGTGTCGTCGTTCGGGTTCTCCAGCAGGCGCAAATAGGCCAGGGCGTGCTTGATCTCGGCGCGTTCGAAAAATCGCAGGCCGCCGTAGACCCGGTAGGGTACGCCGGCATTGAACAGCGCGGTCTCGATCACCCGGCTCTGCGCGTTGCTGCGGTAAAGCACCGCAATCTCCTGGCGGGCGACGCCCTCACTGCGCTCAAGTTGGCGTGCCTCTTCAACGATCCACTGGGCTTCAGACAGGTCGCTGGGGGCCTCTTGAATGCGCACCGGCTCGCCGGGGCCCTGCTCGGTGCGCAGGTTCTTGCCCAGGCGGCCCTTGTTGTGGGCAATCAGTGCGTTGGCCGAATCGAGAATGTTGCTGTAGCTACGGTAGTTCTGCTCGAGCTTGATCTGGTGCTTGACCGCGAACTCGCGCACGAAGTCGGCCATATTGCCCACCCGCGCGCCGCGGAAGGCGTAGATGCTCTGGTCGTCGTCTCCCACGGCCAGCACCGCATTGCCCTGCCCGGAGAACATCTTGAGCCAGGCGTATTGCAATCGGTTGGTGTCCTGGAACTCGTCGACCAAGATGTGCCGGAAGCGCCGCTGGTAGTGCGAGCGCACCGGCTCGTTGTCCCGCATCAGTTCGTAGCTGCGAAGTATCAGCTCGCCAAAGTCAACCACGCCCTCGCGCTGACACTGGTCCTCATAGAGCTGGTAGATCTCGACCCGCCGGCGATCCTCGTCGCTGCGTACCTGCACGTCCACCGGGCGCTCGCCCTCCTCCTTGCAGCCGCTGATGAAGTACTGCACCTCCTTGGGGGGAAAGCGCTCGTCATCGACGCCATGCTGCTTCATGAGCCGCTTGATCGCCGACAGCTGGTCTTGCGTGTCCAGAATCTGGAAGGTGGCCGGCAGGTTGGCCACCTGGTAGTGAGCCCGCAGGAAGCGGTTGCACAGGCCGTGAAAGGTGCCGATCCACATCCCTCGCACATTGACCGGGAGCATGCCGCCCAGACGGGTCATCATCTCCTTGGCTGCCTTGTTGGTGAAGGTCACCGCCATCACGCCGCCGGGCGAGACCTGCCCGGTGGACAAGAGCCAGGCGATTCGGGTGGTGAGCACACGGGTCTTGCCCGAGCCGGCACCGGCGAGGATCAGGGCGTGTTCCGCCGGCAAAGCGACAGCGGCGCGCTGCTCGGGGTTGAGGGCGCGCAGCAGGGGGGATTCGCTGGCAGACGCTGGCGAAGATTCGAACTCTGGAAACATGCCGCATTGTAGGGAGCCAGGCCGGGCAGACACCGCTAAAATCGGCCACCGGGCCCAAGCATTGAGGCCCGGTTTCCATTTCTGGATGCCGGGCCGACATCCAAGCGCTCTCCCTGTTTTTCAACAGTCTTCTGGAGCCCTGGCATGGAAATCTTCGACTACGACAACATCCTTTTGCTGCCGCGCAAGTGCCGCGTGGAAAGCCGCTCGGAATGCGACGCCAGCGTTCAGCTGGGCGCGCGCAAATTCCGCATCCCAGTCGTCCCGGCCAATATGAAAACTGTGGTGGACGAAAAAATCTGCCTGTGGATGGCGCAAAACGACTACTTCTACGTGATGCACCGCTTTGACCTGGACAACCTGGCCTTCGTGCGGTCCATGAAAGCCCAGGGCGTCTATGCCTCCATCTCGCTGGGCGTGAAGCAAGCCGACTACGACACGGTAGACCAATTGGTCGCCGAGGGCCTGGTACCCGACTACATCACCATCGACATCGCGCACGGCCATGCAGACACGGTGCAGCGCATGATCGGCTACCTCAAGGACAAGCTGCCGGCCTCCTTCGTCATCGCCGGCAACGTGGGCACGCCCGAGGCGATCATCGACCTCGAGAACTGGGGCGCCGACGCCACCAAGGTTGGCATTGGCCCAGGCAAGGTCTGCATCACCCGGCTCAAGACCGGCTTTGGTACCGGCGGCTGGCAGCTCTCAGCCCTCAAATGGTGTGCACGGGTGGCCACCAAGCCGATCATTGCCGACGGCGGCATTCGCGAGCATGGCGACATCGCCAAGAGCATCCGCTTTGGCGCCACCATGGTCATGATCGGCTCCATGCTCGCCGGCCATGAGGAGTCGCCCGGCCAGACGGTGGAAGTGGATGGCAAGCTGTACAAAGAGTACTACGGCAGCGCCTCAGACTTCAACAAGGGCGAGTACAAGCACGTGGAAGGCAAGCGCATCCTCGAGCCGGTGAAGGGCAAGCTGGCCGACACCCTGCGCGAGATGCAGGAGGACGTGCAGTCGTCCATCAGCTACTCGGGCGGCAAGTCGCTGCTGGACATCCGCAAGGTCAACTACGTGATTTTGGGCGGGGACAACGCAGGCGAGCACCTGCTGATGTGAGGGGCCGGGGCCGCGCCAGAGCCTCAGAGCCCCAGCATCTCCAGCGCCAGCGCATGGAGCCGGCTTCCCGGCTGCACGAGTGACTCCAGCACGCTGAAGTGGTTGAGGCCCTCCAGGGCCTCGCACACCGGCACCCGCGCCTGCCCCCACACCTGGCGGATGGCGTTCGTCTGGCGCCGGAACTCCTCGCTCTCCAAGCCGCCCACCACGGCGTCAAGCCGGCCCAGACGCGGCGCGGGCAGGCGGGCCGGGCTGGCGCGCAGCGCATCGTCGGGAGTGAGCCGAAGGTCGGCCTGAAAGCTCGGCGCCTGGCGCAGGGGCTCGAGGTCATACAGACCCGAGATAGACAGGGCATGGGTGACCAGATCCGAAGGCAGCGAGGTGTCGACCTGTTGCCAATAGCAGGCGAGCATCATCGCCGCCAGGTGGCCACCGGCCGAGTGGCCGGCCACGCTGATGCGACGCGGGTCACCGCCATGCTCGGCGACATGGCGCCAGGTCCAGGCCAGGGCCCGCACCATCTGCAAGCTGATCTCGGGGATGGTCACCGCCGGGCACAGGTCGTAGTTCGGAATGACCACCGTCGCCCCGGACTGGTTGAAGGCCGGCGCGATAAAGCTGTGGTCTGACTTGTCCATCGACCGCCAGTACCCCCCGTGAATGAACACCAGCACGGGCGCGCGCGGCCGGTCGGCGGGAAAGATGTCCAACGTCTCGCCCGGGGCCGGCCCATAGCGCACACCCAGCCGGCCCCGCCCAGCGGCTCTTACCTGGGCTGAATCCCCTTGCCAGCGCGCCACATGCTGGGCGAACTCGGGGACCCGGGCACGGGCGTTGTACTGGGCGTCGAGCTGGGAGGGGGTGAGCAACTCAGTGGTCAAGGTCATGCGCGCTTGAAGACTTGGGCTGTGCAATCCGCCGTCATGACTCACTGTAGTAGCCGATGACATCCCCCTCAGTGGTGACGCCCAGACCATTCAGAAGCCGATTGGAGTAGTTGAAGTAGGCGCAGACCTGATTGACCTCCAGAATCTCGCCGTCGTTGCAACCGGCCGCGTGAAGGGCCTGGATATCGCCCTGGACCATACGCGCCACATCGGTGGTGAGTTTTCCCGCGTAACGCAGCAGCTCCAGTTCCTTGCCGGCGAAAACACGCTCGGGCGCACTATCCATCAGCGCCTGCCGCACGGCCTCGGCCCGGACCGGGTCGGCCATCAGGCGCCGCGCGTTAGCAAAGTGGTGGCTCAGGCTGTAGCTGCATTGGTTGAGCATGCTCACGTAAGAGGCCACGACCTCCAGGAACCAGAAGGGCAAGGTGTTGTCCGGGCTGTGCAGCACGCTGCGGTACAGCGCGACATGCCCTTCCATCGTGTGCGGTCTGAGGCTGTGCGCCTTCATGACGTTGTCGACAGTGCCGTGGGGTGTCTTGACCTTCTCGTAAGCGGCGACGAGCGGGCCCTGGGCATCCTCTAGGGCGATCATGTGAATCCATGCAGACATGGGGAGCTCCTCCAGAAAAATCAGGGCAGGTGGGGTATCCGCGGAACGCGAGCAAACAGGCGCATGACCATGGGCTCGAATTCGGACAGCGGGGCGCATTCATAGTTCGGATCGATGGCTGCCTGGTCGTAGCGATCAACGAAGGTGGCTGCCCACTCAAAATGAGGATGACCGCGCCAGCGCTCCCGGGCATCCACCTGAGCAAGCGGGTGATGGGGGCAGTGGGCGTCTTGGAACAGGGCGTGACGCTGCAGCATCCAGTGGTTGCGCTCGGAGACATAACAGCCCAGAAGGGCGGCGGCAAACTCGCCGTGGCTGTCAGGGCAGGCAATGAAGCCCACGTCATGAAGCAAGCAGACCACGATATCTTCTTCGTCCAGGCCATCACGCAAGGCCAAGGTGGCCGACTGAAGGCAGTGACGGAAGTTGTTGATCTGGTAGCCGAAGGTGGAATCGTGCTCCGATTCAGACAAGAGCCGCAAGACTTGGCGGGCCTGCTGTTCGCGGTAATACTGCGAACGCTGCGACAACATGATCTGCCAATCGGCCCGGCTGAAGTCCTCCAGGCTGTTCTTGGTCACGTACTGCCAATCGGCTTGCATCAAGGGGCTCTGCTTGTCGGTCACGTGCGAGTTCCTTTCAGGCTGGCGGCTTGCAGCCAGGATTCCGTGGCCAAACGCCACGGAGCCAAGGCCGCTTGTGCCGCTTCATCCTGTTCCAGTGCCAAGGTCCAGGGGGAGAGTGCGTCGGGCAAGGCCAAATCCTCGCCCATGGCATTGAGCAAGCGCTGGGCCAGCGGCAAGGTCACGGCAAAACCGCAGTCAGCCAAGCTCGGCTGCGCACCGGCCAGGTAGGGGCCGGCCTGCACCACCTCGCCCAGGCGCTGCAGTTTGTCCTTGAGAGCAGCCAGCAGCGCGGGCAGCTGCGTTCGCTGCTCAGGCTGCTGAATCAGCGGAAAAAGGGCCCGCACACGCGGCTCCAGATGCAAATCGTGCAGCCGCGCCAGCATACGGACCCGTGCACGTTCCTGGGCCCCCTCGGGGAGCAGGCGCCGCTGCGGGAAGACGTCTTCCAGGTACTCCAGAATCGCTTCGGACTCGGACAGGAAAAATCCGTTGTGGTCGATCGCCGGAATCGTGCCCATGGGCACCTTCAGACGCCAGGCTTGGGACCGGTAGCCGCCTTCCGGCTCACGCTCTTCATAAGCGATCCCGCGCCAGTGCAGGGCCAGACGGAGCTTGGCCGTATAGGTCGACACAGGCAGGCCATAGAGGACGATCATGCAAAAAATTCCGCGATGTCCTGGTGAGCGTCGGAGATGGCGGCCTGCAACAGAGCGTGGCCCGCCTCGGCCCGAGCCAAAGCCGAATGCGAACCCACCCTCCCGTCCGGGAAGCGGGACCGGTGAGCGTTGCTGTCCGGGTGGTTGTCGCCACCCATCAGGCGAAGGTCCTGCGAGGACAGGGCCGGGGGCGGCTGGCCGACCTGCGCCTGTGCCGCTTCGTCATAGGGGTAGTCTGGCCCGAGCACGGCCATGCTGATGGCCAGTTCACTGGGCGTGGCGTGCAGACCCTCCCACGTGCCATAAAGCGACTTTCTCATCTGGTCAGCACCGGGATAGTCCCACCAGGAGCGCAGCCGGCATCTTGGCGCGGTGGCGCTTCGCCGGCCCAGACTCCACTGGGCATAGAAGTCCTGGCAAGCGGCATTGACCGCGGCGATGTTGGCGCCATGGCCATTGAGAAAATAAAAACGCTCAAAACCCTGTACCGCCAAGGACTCGAGCACGTCGCTCACCACGGCCATCATGGTGCTGGAGCGCAGGGCGATCGTGCCTGGAAAGCCCAGGTTGAATTGGGCCGGCCCCAGGCTCAGCGTCGGCGCTACCAGCCAGCCACCCCGGCTGGCCGCTCCCAAGGCAATGGCTTCTGCAACAAGGGCATCGGTCCCTATCGGTCCGATGGGACCATGCTGCTCAGTCGAGCCGGTCGGAATAAGGATGCCCCGGCAGTGCTCAAGATATTGCACGACCTGGGGCCAGCGTGAATGGATGAGTCGCATGCGCTTCAATGATAATGTTCTGAGCCCAACCCATCCGAGGTGTTTTCCATGAGCGATCCATCCGAGCCGACAGATTTTTTGATCCGGATGCATTCCGTGAGCAAGTCATTTGGAAGCTTCAAGGCACTCGACCGGGTCGATCTGTCGGTGGCTGGTGGCGAGAAAATAGTGATCTGTGGGCCCTCGGGCTCGGGTAAGTCCACCCTGATTCGCTGCCTGAGCCAGTTGGAAGTGCACGATGAAGGAGAAATCTGGGTAGGCGGCGTGGCTGTGGGCTCCGAGGCCTCTCGCGGCGCGCAGGCGCGCAGCGAAATCGGCATGGTTTTCCAGCAGTTCAACCTGTTCCCCCATCTGTCGGTTGTCGACAACCTCATGCTGGCCCCGATGCGAGTGCGCGGCCTCGGGCGTGATGAGGCGCGGGATCTGGCCATGCAGTACCTCAAGAGGGTAGACATCGCCGAGCAGGCCGACAAATTTCCGGGCCAACTCTCGGGGGGACAACAGCAACGTGTGGCCATTGCACGGTCCCTGTGTATGCGCCCGCGCATCATGCTTTTTGACGAGCCCACCTCAGCACTCGACCCAGAGATGATCCAAGAGGTTCTCGGTGTCATGGAAGGTCTCGCCGGCGAGGGCATGACCATGCTGTGCGTGACCCATGAAATGGGCTTTGCCCGCCGAGTGGCTGATCGCGTGGTGTTCATGGACCAAGGGCGAGTCGTGGAAGAGGCGCCGCCACAGACTTTTTTCAGCGCACCCCGCAGTGAGCGCTGCCGCAGTTTTCTGGACCGTATCCTGCACCACTGAGCGGGTGGGGCGCGTTCCGGCTGTCAGCGAACCCCGGACGACATCCGCCGCTCGAGGCGCCGAACACCCCAAGAGGTCAGCAAGATGAGCAGCAGGTACTCCACCACCAGCGCGGTGTAGATTTCCAGCGGTCGGTACTCGGTCACATTGAGCTCGTTGGCCCGGCGTGTGAGTTCCTGCAGCCCGATCACTGAAACCAGAGAACTCATCTTGAGCACATAGACGAACTGATTGCCGAGGGCAGGCAAGATTGTGCGTATGGCCTGAGGGAAGATCACGAAGCGAAACGTATCGCGGCTTGACAGACCCAGTGTCTGTGCAGCCTCGCGCTGGCCTTTTGCCACCGACTGAATACCGGCACGAAAAATTTCGGACTCAAACGCGGCATCGGACAGTGCCAGAGAAAGCACGCCGGCAGCGAAGGCCCCAAACTGCAAGCCAGTCATCATGGGCAAACCGTAGTAAACCCAGAGCAGCAAGACGAGCAGCGGAATCGCCCGAAACACTTCGACGTAGGTGCGCGAGATCAGGCGCAGTGACCTAAGCCTGGACAGCCCCGAAAGCGCCAACAGGATGCCCAACACCACCGAAACCACGATGGCTGAGATGGACAGCCACAGCGTCAGACCGATACCGGCGAGCAGAAATGAAAGGTTAGACGCGCCTTTGTCGGTGAGGGGGTTCAGGGTGTACCAGCCCCATGTGTAGGCCGTCCCATCCCCCACCGTTCCACAGCCGCTCAGCAGGCCAAGCGCCCACAGCGCCAAAAGGCCTGCGACAAAACGCATCATGTCAGGTGAGGAGGCGTCTTAGCGACCCAGCCACTTGGTTTCGAGTGCGTCGAAGAAGCCTTCCGATTTCTTCAGCGCGACCCAGTTATTGACGAAAGTGCTCCAGACCGGATCGCCCTGCGGGAGGGGGTAGGCAAACGGGCGCTTGTTGCGCAGTTCGGCCTTGGAGATCGTGGTCAGGTTGGGGTAGGTCTTGAGCAGGGTGGCAGCTTCCACGTTGCTGGTGATGGTGGCCACTGCACGGCCAGCCAGCACTTCCTGGTACCCGGTGGCCGGCTTTTCAACGCCCCTCACCGTGGCTTGGGGGAAATGGGCCTTGGCTTGCTCTTCGAAAACAGTACCCAAGGAAACGGAAATCTGCGTGCCGCTGCGATTGAGGTCGGACCACCCTGTCAAACGGGCGGCGTCGGCCTTGCGAATCACAGGCACCGTGCCCGCTTCGATATAAGGGTCAGAAAAGGCCACCGTCTTGGCCCGCGCGATGCTCAGGGATGCGCCCGAAAAGATGTCGTACCGGTTGGAGGTGATGCCAGCAACCAGAGTAGCCCATTCGGCGGGAACCCATTCGACCTTGACGCCCATGTCTTTGGCCAATTGCTCCATCGCTTCGACGTCAAAGCCGCGGTAGCTGTTGGTGGCAGCATCACGCATAGACATGGGGTTGAAGTCACCCGTGGTACCGACGCGGAGGGTTCCGCGCTCCATGACGGTCTGAAGGCGGCTCTTGGCGGGAGCGCCTTGCGCGGCGGCGGGGTTATTCAGAATGGCCATGGCCAGCAGGGCCACGGACAGCAAGGACTTGAAGAACTTCATGGTGCACCTCGGGCTATACGATGTGTGAACAGCTGGTTGGACCGCACGGGGCCCTCATCAAGCGCGGTAAGCCCAATTGGACACTCACCTCAACTTGATCAGGACCACTGTAGCATCTTCTTGTTGGCCTCCGCGCGGGGCATCTGGAAACTCTTTCATGGTTGACCCTGAGTATGCCCAGGTGACATCCGGCTACAGTGACCTGACTAGACAAGGTCAGCGCAGCCCGCGCCGCCCATTGAACCTGCAGCGTGCGCTACAACTTTCTTCAGTTATTTCGCCAGGGCTTTTCTGGCCACAGAGGCTGGCCCCGAACCTGGCGCCGGGCCGAACCATCCGGGATCTACGACGCGGTGGTGGTCGGTGGTGGCGGTCATGGCCTGGCCACGGCCTGGCACCTGGTTCGCGATGAGGGCCTGAGCCGGGTTGCGGTGCTCGAACGTGGCTGGCTCGGCGGCGGCAATACCGGGCGCAACACCACCGTCATTCGGTCCAATTATTTGCGTGAGCCGGGCATTCGCTTCCAGGACGAGAACCTTCGTTTATGGGAAGACCTGAGTCAAAGGCTCGATTTCAACCTCATGGTCAGCCAGCGCGGGCAGTTGGAGATCATTCAAACTTGGGCCAAGCTGCGCGATGCCCGACGGCGCATGCATGCGATGCGCCTGGTTGGTGCCGACTACGAGTTGCTCGATGCCGACGCGGTCTACGGCCTGCTGCCGCTGCTGCGGCGTGACCCGGGGTGTCGTCTCCCCGTTCTGGCCGGCGCCTGGCAAGGGCGGGCCGGCACAGTGCGGCACGACGCGGTGGCTTGGGCCTATGCCAGGGCAGCCAGCTCGGTAGGGGTGGACATCATCGAAAACTGCGAGGTCACTGGGATCGAGGTCGCAGCAGGCCGGGTGCGATCGGTCCAAACCAATCGCGGACGAATCGCCACCGAGCGACTTGGGCTGGCCGTGGCTGGCTCGACCAGCCGGCTGGCGCGCATGGCCGGCTTGCGGCTTCCACTGGAGACCTTGACCCTGCAGGCCTTCGTGTCCGAGCCACTCAAGCCCATGCTCGATGTGATTGTTTCCTGCCCAGCGCTGGGCATTTACTTCAGCCAGTCAGACAAGGGCGAGCTGGTGATCGGCGGCGGGCCGGATGCTGGACTGTCATGGACACAGCGCGGACAGTTTCAGGTGATCGAAGACTGCGTGGCCAGCCTGGTTGAGTTGTTCCCGGCCCTGGCACGGGTCAAGCTGCTTCGCAGTTGGGGCGGTGCCATCGATTTGTCGGCCGACACCTCCCCTATTCTGTCCACCACGCCAGTAGAAGGTCTGTGCATCAGCGCAGGCTGGGGATCGGGTGGGTTCAAGTCCATTCCAGCGGGTGGCCGCAGCTTGGCAGGCCTGCTCGCTCGCGGTCAGCCCGACAAGCACTGCGCACCCTTTTCGCTCGCGCGGTTCACCACGGGGCGCCTGCTGTTCGAAACGGCCAGCGCCTCAAATCGGTTCTAGGCCCGCTGTGCTGCAAATTCCTTGTCCCTATTGCGGCCTGCGCAGCGAGCATGAGTTCATCTGCACCGGTGAGGCCGGTGCGCGTCCGGCACGGCCTGACGCACTGGACGATGCGGCCTGGGCCGATCACCTCTACCACCGGGACAACCCGGACGTACCGGTGCTGGAGCATTGGTGGCATGTGCACGGCTGCCGCGCCTGGCTGTGGGTACGACGGGACCCCCATACCCAGGAAATCGTTCAAGCCAGCGCAGGGGGGCAAGACGCATGAGCGGCTGGCGTCTGAACAGCGGCGGGCGGCTGATCGATCGCGCACGTCCTCTGGATTTCGCGTTCAATGGTCGGCCCCTCCAGGGCTGGGCCGGGGACACTTTAGCGTCAGCCCTGATGGCCCAAGGGGTAGACGTGCTGGCACGCAGCTTCAAGTACCACCGGCCCCGTGGCATCTTCGCTGCCGGCTGGGAGGAGCCCTGTGCCTTCGTTGGCCTTCAAGCCCCACGCAGCGAGCCCAATGTGCTGGCCACCACCGAACTTCTGGTGGAGGGTCTGAGAGCCTCTGGGCAGCAGGGTTGGCCCTCCTGGGGTCTGGATCCCATGGCTTGGGCCGATCTGCTGCACCGCTGGCTGCCGGCGGGTTTTTACTACAAGGCCTTCAAATCGCCTGCCTGGGCTTGGCCCTTTTTTGAACACGCCCTCCGGCAGGCTGCGGGCCTGGGCCGTATGCCGGACACTCCCACAAGGCAGATTGGCTATGAACGTCGTTTTGCCCATGCGGATGTTCTGGTCGTGGGGGCCGGCGTGGCGGGGCTGTGGGCTGCAAGAGCCCTGGCCGAGGCTGGGGCGCGGGTGATCCTTGCCGATGATGGGCCTCAACCGGGAGGCCGCTGGCTCGACCGGCCAGCCGGCAGCGCGGTGGATGACTGGATCGACGAGACGGTGCGAGCCCTCGACGCTTGCCCAAAAGTGCAGCGCTGGTCCCACACCCAGGTGGTGGCACAGCACGATCATGGCCTGTTCGTAGCAATCGACCGCAGCCGGCCGGGGCAGGAGCGCTTGTGGAAGCTGCGTGTTCCGCACATGCTGCTGGCTAGCGGCCAGATCGAACGCGGACTGCTGTTTCCCGACAACGACCGCCCGGGCATCATGCTCGCCGGAGCAGTCAGCAGCTTTTTGGGGCGCTGGGCCGTGGCACCAGGCCGACGCATGGTGCTGGCCACCAACAATGACGCAGCCTGGTCAGCGGCCTTGCAGGCACACGATGCCGGCCTGGAGGTCGCGGTGCTGGCCGATGAGCGCGCACGGGTCGACCCATGGCTGCTGCAGCAGGCCAGCGAGCGCGAGTTACGCGTCCAGTTGGGTGCGCGCGTGGCAGGTAGCCGCGGCCGAATGCGCTTGCGCGCAGTCGCCTTGCGGGATAGCGCTGGCCGCACTGAGTGGCACAACGCTGACCTGCTGGCAGTTTCGGGCGGCTGGAGCAGCGCATTGGCCGTTCACGCACAGGCGGGGGGTTCCAGCGCTTACGACCCGCACCTGCACGGCATGGTGCCGCAGGCCGGCCCGGCGGGCATTCCGATCGGGGCTGCAGCCGGGTATCAGGACAGCGCCCAGGCCCTGGCCTCCGCGAGGCAAGGCGCAGAACAAGTTGCGCAAGTGTTGGGACTCCAGCTGCCTCCGCTGCCCACACCCGAGGTGGCGAAGCAAGCTGTGGGTTGCAGCGCGATCGCGCTGTCCAAGCAGAATCAGGGCCGGATCTTTGTGGATCTGGCCAGCGACGTCACAGCCGATGACGTGGAACTGGCGCAGCGCGAAGGCTATGAGGCGCCTGAGCATCTCAAGCGTTACACCGCCCTGGGTATGGGGCCCGACCAGGGCCGGACATCGGGCTTGAACGGGGCCTTGCTGATGGGCCACTTGCGCGGCATGAATGCCGGCGAACTGGGCCCGACCCGGCTTCGTCCACCGTACACGCCGCTGCCTTTTGGCGCAGTGGCGGGCATCGAGCCGGGTGAGCTGATTCGCCCTGTCAGGCGCACGCCGATCACCGCCTGGCATGAGGGCGCGGGCGCCGTCATGTACGAATCCGGCCAAAACTGGCGAAGGCCCGGCTACTACCCGAAGCCTGGCGAATCCATGGCGCAGGCAATCGCGCGTGAGTGTCTGGCCTGCCGGGAGGCGGTAGGCCTGTACGACAGCTCGCCTCTTGGAAAATTCGAAGTCACCGGCCCGCAAAGCCTGCAGTTTCTCGAGTATGTCTACGCTTGCCGTCTGGCAGACCTCCAGGACGGCCGGGGCCGCTACGCGGTCATGCTGCGCGATGACGGACGTATTTTTGATGACGGAACCGTTTTCAGGTTGGCACAAGACCGCTGGTGGATCACCACCACCACCGGCCAGGCGCAGGCGGTACATGCCTGGCTCGAGGCGCTGCTGCAGCTGCAGTTCCAAGGTCGGCTCGAGACTTTTGTGACCTCGGTGACCGATCAGTGGGCTGCGCTGGTGGTCTGCGGCCCGCGTGCCCGCGAACTGCTGGCGGCCTGCGGCTGCAGCATTGACCTCTCCCCCGCCAGCTTCCCCTTCATGAGTCAGCGCAACGGCACGCTGGCTGGCCAGGCTGTGCGCCTGTTCCGGGTCAGCTTCACCGGAGAGCTCAGCTACGAAATTCATCTGCCCTCCAGCGACGCGCTCGCTCTTTGGCACGAGCTCGTACGAGTCGGCCAGCACCTGGGGCTGGCGGTCATGGGCTCGGAGGCCAATCATGTGCTGCGGGTCGAGAAGGGCTTCATCTCGGTCGGGCACGAGGTTGATGGTTGCATCAATCCGTTTGATCTCGGCCTGTCCTGGGCGGTCCGCATGGACAAGGAAGCATTTGTTGGCAAGCGCTCCCTGCAGCGAGACCAGGCCCAACCCGAGGGCAGGGCGCAACTGGTGGGGCTGCTCGTTCCTGCCGGCGAACCCCCGCTGGAAGAAGGGGCACAAATCCTTCGTGGCCATCAAGTCATGGATCCAGCCGCCGTACGGGCGCTCGAGCAGGCCAGCGGCGGCTTTGTCACCGCCAGTGTTTGGAGCCCCACCCTGGACCGGGCCGTGGCACTGGCGCTGATTGAAGACGGCGCGCGACGTCATGGGGAGACGGTCAGGGTCAGCGCGGCTGCCAAGGGAGGCCTCCACTGGCGGTCAGCTCAGGTGGTGGCCCCCGTATTTTTTGACCCCAAGGGAGGGCTCATGCGTGGCTGATCTCCAGCAAGCCTTGGTAGTGCCCCAACCGGGTCGACTGGTCAGCGTGCGTCTGCGCCCTGGCGACACCGCATGCCTGGAGCGACTCGCGCCGGGCTTGTCGCAGCTGGGTGTTTGCCGACAATTTCAGATGGCCTGGGACGCTACGAATCTGCTCTGGATGCGTCTCGGACCTGATGAATGGTGGTGCTGGTGGCCTCAAGCCGAGCCCGCGCAGGCCCCCACCTTGATGCAGGCCGTGTCCCAAGCAACCGACGGCATTCACAGCAGCTGCGTGGACTTGAGCGCCGGGCAGTCGAGCTTGATGCTCAGCACATCGGCTCGGCAGCTGCTGTCTCTGGGCTGCGACCTTGATTTTGAACGGCTGCCCGGGGACATGGCCACGCGCACACGACTGGGCTCCTTTTCTGTGGTGATCGCCCCTTCGCAGGGCCAAGCCATGTCACTTTGGGTGGAGACCAGCCTGTGCTTGAGTCTGCAGCAATGGCTGGAACTGGCGGCACGCCAATTGGGTAAGGGCTAGGTTGGCCTCTCGCTAAAAAACTCGCTCAAGGCCCGCACGGCTAGCGCACCCGCCTCACGCGGCGACGGTGCAGGCCAAGCGGGCGAAGGTGCTGCGAAGCTCCTCCATGTTGTCGGCCAGCGCCGTGCCCAGGAGGTCGGGACTGCGAAGCCAGACCTGCACTACTTCGATGTCTGCCGCCAAGCTACGGTCTTGCACCAGAGCCGGGCTCAGTCGGCGTAACTGCGCATGAACGCGCTCGAGCGCCGGCGTACTGCACAGAGGTCGGTGACATTCCAGCCCCTGGGCGGCAGCCAGCGCCTCGATGGCCAAAATCCAGACGGTGTTGTCAACCATCGAGGACAGCCTGCGTGCTGCAAAGGTGGCCATGCTCACATGGTCCTCCTGATTGGCCGAGGTTGGCAGACTGTCGACACTGGCTGGATGGGCCAGCGACTTGTTCTCCGAGGCCAGCGCGGCAGCCGTCACATGCGCGATCATGAAGCCCGAATTCAAGCCCGGCTCAGGGGTCAAAAATGCCGGTAGGCCAGAGATGGCGTTGTCCACCAGCATGGCAATGCGTCGTTCGGACAGAGCGCCCATCTCGGCAATCGCCAGCGCCAAACCATCGGCCACCAGGGCAACCGGCTCGGCGTGGAAATTACCGCCGGAGAGCAACTTGGGCTGCCCACCATCGCGGAAGACCAAGGGGTTATCGGTCACCGCGTTGGCCTCGCGCAAAAGCACCTCTGCTGCGTGGCGCAGCTGGTCGAGGCACGCACCCATGACCTGGGGCTGGCACCGCAGGCAATAGGGGTCCTGCACCCGCTCGTCGTCCACCAGGTGCGAGCGACGGATCTCACTGCCAGCGAGCAAGGCCCGATAGGCTGCTGCCGTATCGATCTGTCCTGGATGACCGCGCAATTCGTGGATGCGCGCATCAAAGGGCGAATCGCTTCCACGGGCAGCGTCGAGGGTGAGAGCACCGATGACCACCGCCGCTTGCATCAATTGATCGGCGGCAAACAGCGCGTCAATGGCCAGGGCCGTCGAGGCCTGCGTGCCATTGATCAGCGCGAGGCCTTCCTTGGCGCCCAGCGTGATCGGCGCCAGTTCGCACGCCTGCAGGGCCTGCGCGGCGGGCATCAACTGGCCGCGGAGCGAAACCATGCCCTCACCCATGAGCGGTAAGGACAGGTGAGCGAGCGGGGCCAAGTCGCCACTGGCACCCACCGAACCTTTGACTGGAATCACCGGCAGCAGGTCCAGCGCCAGGAATTTCAGCAGAAGGGCAATGATCTCCGCCTTCACCCCGGAGTGGCCCCGCCCCAGACTGGCGGCTTTGAGCAACAGCATCAAGCGCACCACAGGCGGCCTCATCGGCTCTCCCACGCCGACGGCATGCGAGCGCAGCAAGTTCACTTGCAGTTGGGCGTGATCGCCAGAGGCAATGCGGGTATTGGCCAATTTGCCAAAGCCGGTGTTGAGGCCGTAGACCACTTGGCCGCTGGCCAGCACCTGGGCAACCGCCTCCGCACTGGCGTGGACTGTCCGCCAGGCGGAGGGCTCCAGATCGAGCGCCAGCGCGCCAGCGCGTGCGTCGCCAAGCAGGCGCCAGTCCAGCTGGCCTGGATGTATGGTTCTCATTGTGAATGCCCGATGGTGGCCGCCTCGGCCTCCAGCCGTGCTGCCAGCGCCTTTCGAAAACGGGATGCGCCGGTATCCAGCAGCAAACCGATATGCGGCGTGCGCTTGTTCTTCATGCCCTGGTGCACGGCCTCCAGAATCTGCCGGTCCTCCTCGAAGGCCGCTTTGGCCCCGGCGGCGATGCGCTCGGTCAGCGCCTGATCGTGGGGGTCGGTATTGCGGTGCTGCAGCCAGAAATACAGGGTGCGGTCGGAATCGATCGGGGTGAGAAAGTTGTAGGAGACCATCCGGTAAATCCGCGGATCGTCTTTTGCCTGAGGACCGCCCAGACCTGCCGGCGCAAAAGTGCTCCGATTGATGGCCATTGACGGCAACCTCACCTCATAGTGCTGCAAGCGATCGGCCAGCCCCTCAAACTTGACCAGAGGCGCATAAAAAGGCGGCGGTGGCTGCCCGAACATCCAGCGGCTGCACACCACGCCATGCTCATCGGCATGAACCTGCAAAGGTGTGTCTTCGGTGCCCGAAGCGGCAAAAGTGCTGCGGTGGACCCAGGCCACATGGGAGGGGTCCAGCAGGTTGTCGACCAGCCACAGGTAGTGACAGTGGCACAGCAAGCTGTCGCCGGCTGTCATGTGCCAATTCGGGTTGTCGTGGTCGTCAATGTGGAGGATGGGGGTACGCTCGGCCTCATCGGCTGCCCCCATCCAGATCCACAGCAGCCCGTAGCGGTCTTGCACCGGGTAGCTGCGCACCTTGGCCATGGCCGGTATGCGCTGCTGGGTCGGCGCTTGAATGCAGTGCCCGCCGCCGTCAAAGGTCAAGCCGTGATAGCCGCATTCGATGGCGTCCCCGACGACGCGCCCCATCGACAACGGTAACTTACGGTGCGGGCAAGCGTCTTCCAGGGCAACCGGCGAACCGTCCTCGCGCCGATAGAGCACGATGGGCTCATCGAGCAGCCGTACCGCCAGCGGCTGGCGGGTCACTGCACGCGAGACGCTGGCGACATACCAACAGTTACGCAGAAACACATGGGGTTCAGTCAGTTCGAGGGTTGACATGGTGTGCCTTGATCGGTTGATGAAGGGGTGAATCGTGGGCGGGGCTCGGGGGCGGGAGGCGCGCCCTGCCAGAGCTGGCTCATGACCTCGCGCCAGCTTGCACCGAGCGGCGGCAGCTCAGTTTGCACCCGCCGACCAGCCACCCAGACTTGGCGCGCGCGGGGGCCAGGTTCGGAGAACACGCTGGCATCGAGCAAGCTGTCTACGGGCAGGCCCAGCAAGGCGGGATCGTCGGTATCGAGCTCTTGCAGATCAGCGCGTTGACCCAAGGCAATGCCGTGGAGCGCCAGCCCACTGGCTCGACTTCCGCCACTGAGCGCCTGTTCAAAGAGCGCGGTCGCACTGCTGGCTTGGGAAGCATGGCGCGCCGCGATGTTGCGCGATTGCGTACGCAGGCGCTGACCGTATTCGAGGCAGCGCAGTTCGGCGCTCCAGGTGCGTCCGACATGGCTATCCGTACCGATAGACCAGTGGATTTCTCCCTTGAATGCGCTGGTCAGCGGGCCAAACCCATCGCCCAGATTGGCCTCGGTACTCGGACACAGCACCACGCCAGCCTCGCACTGGGACAGGCCAGATTCTTCGGCGCCATCACAATGCGTGGCATGCACCAGATGCCACGTGGGCCCGAGGGGCGCATGGTCCAGCAACCATTGCACAGGACGCTGGCCGAGATGCTGCAGGCATTGCTGAACTTCGCGTTGCTGCTCCGCGGCATGGATATGAATAGGCCCGTCTTGTGCAGCGAGGGCCATTTCAAGCAGGGCGGCCGTGTCAACCGCACGCAGCGAATGCACCGCCACTCCGGCATGCAGGACAGACTGCCGCTGGTGTTGCTGCGCATAAGCCAGGAGCTGCCGGCGGGTCTCTAGAACGAAATCCGGCGTGCTTGCGAACCTCAGCTGGGCCGGCAAAAGCGGCGCCCTGTCAAAGCCACTGTGCATGTAAAGCGTGGGCAGCAGCGTGAGCCCGATGCCGGTTCGCTCAGCTGCGCGCACCAACGCCCAACTCATGGTCTGCGGGTCGGCGTAGTGGGCTCCGCCGGGTGCGTGGTGCAGGTAGTGGAACTCGCAGACATGGGTGTAACCCTGGCTGAGCAGCTCGGTGTAGAGCCAGGTGGCGATGGTCTCCATCGCCTGCGGACCGATCCGCAGGGCCACTTGGTACATGCGCTCACGCCATGACCAGAAGTCGTCCCCTGGCTGCTGCTGATCGATCCGCTCGCCGAGGCCTGCCATGGCCCGCTGAAAGGCATGGCTGTGGGCATTGACCAGCCCAGGCAACGTTGGACCCAAGCGGCTTGCATCAGGGGCCTGCTCGGGCGGCACACCGATTTCGATCCGGCGCCAAAAACCAGCTGCATCGCACTCCAGCAGCACTTGCGCCTGCCAGCTACCAGCGATCCAAGCATGGCTGCACCAGAATTTCATCGGCTCAAACCTTCAAGCGCGACAAAAGCTGCACGCACCATGCGCTCGAGCGTCGGTTGGAGCAACTCCGCCTGCTCGGGCAGATAGGCATAGGGCGCCATCTCCTGCATGTAATGGCGCTGACACAACTCGAGCTGAACTGCGTGAACGCCCTGCGCAGGCTGCCCATAGTGGCGCGTGATGTAACCGCCCTTGAAGCGGCCATTGAGGACATGGCTGTAGCGCTTGTCTTGCAAGCAAGCCTGCATCACGGCCCGCTCAATCGCGGGGTCGGCCGACTGGCCGCCGGCAGTGCCCACGTTGAGATCGGGCAGGAGCCCCTCAAACAACCAGGGTAGTTGCGAACGGATGCTGTGCGCGTCCCAGAGCAAGACCCGACCATGCAGGGCGACCAGCCGCTTGAGCTCCTGCCCCAATGCATCGTGGTAGGGCTGCCAATAGGCTTGGCGCCGTGCCAACCTGGCCTCCACCGAAGGCTCCTGGCCCGATTGATAAAGCGGCTCTCCGGTGAAAAAACGCGTGGGGCACAACTCTGTGTTGGCTGCGCCGGGGTACATCGGCGCATCGTCAGGCGGGCGATTCAGGTCCACGACATAGCGCGATACCCGGGGCCGTAGAACGCTGGCGCCCATGTCCAGCGCAAAGTCGTAAAGGCGATCCATGTGCCAGTCGGCATCTTCGCTCTGGCGCGCGCGCGGAACCAGCGTTTGGGCAATGTCGGCCGGTATGTAACTGCCCATATGGGGCATGCTCACCAACAGGGGGATTCGGCCAGGGTCAAGATCGAAACCCGCGCGGCAGAAGGCGGGCGTTGTGTCAAAGGTCATGGCGGTCCTCCGTTGGCTGTAGCGGCCCACCGCCCCGCCTGCAACACCTGCACAGGGGGGCGCTGACCAAACGAATAGCACAGGTCTACTGGATGCGTGATCTGCCACAGCGCCAGGTCGGCGCGCAGGCCCGAGGCCAGTGCGCCGCGGTCGGTCAGGCCCAGGGCAGTCGCTGCATGGTGGGTGACGCCCAGCAAGGCTTCTTCAGGCGTGAGTTGAAAAAGCGTGCAAGCCATGCTCAGCATCAGCAGCAAGGAGGTGCACGGCGAGCTGCCAGGGTTGGAGTCTGTGGCCAGCGCGATGGGAACGCCCATCTCGCGCAGCAAGGCAATCGGAGGTACCCGGGTCTCACGCAGGAAGTAAAAGGCGCCCGGCAGCAAAACCGCGACCGTACCCGCCTGCGCCATAGCCCGGGCTCCCTCGGGGGACAGCCACTCCAGGTGGTCGCAACTGAGCGCGCGGTAGCGGGCGGCCAACGCCGCACCGCCCATATCGCTCAATTGCTCAGCATGCAGCTTGACTGGCAGGCCGCAGGCGACGGCAGCTTCGAAGACCCGCTGCGTCTGCGCCAGGCTGAAGCCGATCCGCTCGCAAAACACGTCGACCGCGTCTACCAACCCTTCTTCATGCAGCGAGACCAACATGGCCAGCACATCGTCGATATAACCATCGGCCTGCCCGACCCGCTCCGGCGGTAGAGCGTGGGCCCCCAAAAATGTGGTGCAAACCTGGATGGGACGCAGCTGAGCCAAACGGCGAGCCACGCTCAGGCATTTGCGCTCGTGTTCAAGTTGCAGCCCATACCCAGACTTGATTTCGATCGTGGTCACGCCCTCGGCGCGGAGCTGATCGACCCGCGCAAGCGCTTGCACCAGCAGATCATCTGCCGAAGCTTGTCGGGTCGCGCGGACCGTCGAAACGATACCTCCGCCAGCTCGGGCGATTTCCTCGTAGCTCGCGCCATGCAGGCGTTGCCGGAACTCTTGGCTGCGCTGGCCGCCGTAGACCAGATGGGTATGGCAGTCGATCAGTCCCGGAGTGACCCAGCCGCCCCGTCCCTGATGCTGCAGGGGCACGCGCCGCCAAGGCGCGGGCAGCTCAGCGACCGGACCCACCCACAGCAACTGGCCCGACTCATCGTCCCAGACCACGGCTGCCTGCTCGATCAGGCCCAACGGATCATCCGGCCGCGCGCGCATGGTGGCGACATGGCAGTCGGTCAGAAGGTTCAAGCCCATTGCGCCGGGACCTCCACACCAAAGACCCATGCTTGGCTGGCCTCAAGCCCCCAGAGGCCCGGGCGCAGATCTGCCGACCAAAGCAACTCGTCCTCCTGAAGTTGCCAGAGTTCTCCGCTGTCGTGACGCACGCTGGCGGGCGCACAAGCGTAAACACCGGCGATATGTCCTGCAGTCCAGGGCAGGCTGTCGTGCGTGCGCCATCGTTGCAGGCGAGCCTGACCGCCGCGCGTCATCAAGTTGAAATCGAGCGTGGGACCATCGATCAGCTCGCAGCGACAGGGCTGATCGCCGTCAAAAGCCACTGCGGGCGAGCCGGGTGTCAGCACATGGTCTTGTCCATCGATCACCAGATGAACGCCGGCACCGCGCAAAACAGCAAATTGGCGCCGGACGCCGGGGTAGCTGGAAAAAGGTCCGTTGCGGTCAATGCGGGCGACCGACACCCGCCAGAACCATTCTTCGGCAGGCTGAGACACGAGTTCATGCGTCAAGCCGCCGCCGTTACGCCACGGACTGGCAGCGCAATCTTGCAGGCGCACATGGTTCCATGTTCCAGCAAGTGGCATCACGGCTGAAACTCGCCGCTCAGTTGATAGCGGTCGCCCGGGTAGACCAGCCTGGCCAGTGTGATGACCTGGCTGTAACTCATGGTGCGCCGCACCATGATCAGGCAAGCCGCGTTGTCATTGATTTGCAGCAAGCGTGCTTCCTCCTGCGTGGGGGGACCCGCCTGCACGCTGTATTGGGCGCTGCGCAGGGCCGTGTGCTGAAACAGGTAACGGGTGGGCGTGATCCGGCCGAAATCCTGCGCCAGGTAATCCGGGGCGGCCAGAGGATTGACATAGCGGTCCTCGCACTGCAGCGGCTGCTGGTCCTGCAAGTGCAGGATGCGGGTGTGAAACACGGTTTGACCCGCGGCCAACCCCAACTGGACCCCCAGCTCCGGCCCCGCCACTTCCGCTCTGTGCAGTTGAACCGCGGCTGTGTGCTCAAGCCCACGTGACTCAATTTCTTCCTGTAGGTCATGAATGGACAGCGTGCTGGCGACCCGATGCAGCGCCGCGGCAAACGTGCCAGAACCCTTCACCCGGTCAATGAGGCGTTCTGACTGAAGCTCCCGAAGCGCCCGGGTGACCGTCATGCGGCTCACTTCGAATTGCCGCATCAGATCGCTTTCTGAGGGCATGCGCTGGCCCGGCAACCAGGTACCCAAAGCAAGCTCTCTGAGCAGGTGGTCTTTGACCCGCTGAAAAGGCGCCGCCCGATGACGTGGTGCGGGCGGATTGGGGGTGCGAGCCATGGCTCAATGGTACTTGCCCAAACTTGACTAGACAAGTAGAGTCAACGGCACGCGCGATGCGTCTTTCAACGCAGCCCTTGCGCTCTGACACCCTTGAGGACTACGGCCATGAATGCTCGTCTGCCTGCTACCACTTCGTTCGCGCCGCACCCGGTGCGCGCACCGCGAGGCCAGGAAATCAGCTGCGCCAACTGGCTCATCGAGGCGGCCTACCGAATGCTTCAGAACAATCTGGATCCGGAAGTCGCCGAGGACCCCGACCAACTGGTGGTCTACGGCGGCATCGGTCGGGCGGCTCGTAACTGGGAATGCTTTGAGGCCATCCTGGTGGCCCTGCGCCGGCTCAAACCCGACCAGACCCTGCTGATTCAAAGCGGCAAGCCTGTCGGCGTTTTTCCAAGCCATGAGGATGCGCCTCGGGTTCTCATCGCCAACTCGAACCTCGTACCGCGCTGGGCCACTTGGGAGCACTTCGACGAACTCGATCGCAAGGGCCTCATGATGTACGGCCAGATGACAGCCGGCTCGTGGATCTACATCGGCAGCCAAGGGATTGTCCAAGGCACCTACGAGACCTTCGCTCAGGCCGGTCGCGAGCACTATGGCGGCAGCTGGAAGGGGCGCTGGATCCTCACTGCCGGACTCGGCGGTATGGGTGCTGCGCAACCCCTCGCAGCGAGCTTTGCAGGCGCAAGTTCGCTGAGTATCGAGTGCCAGCAAAGCCGTATCGACTTTCGCATCAAGACCCGTTATGTCGACGAGCAGGCCAGTGACATCGACGATGCCCTGGGCCGGATGGCCCGTTACTGCGCTGCAGGTGAGGCCCGCTCGGTCGCCTTGCTTGGCAATGCGGCCGAACTGCTGCCCGCCTTGGCCGAGAGGGCGCGCGCTGGCGGCCTCAAGCCCGACCTGGTGACCGACCAAACCTCGGCGCATGACCTGGTCAATGGCTATTTGCCTGCGGGCTGGACACTTTCGCAGTGGCAGGCGGCTCGTGCCGACAGTGCCATGCACGCAGCGTTGCGTCAGGCCGCCGCCCGCAGTTGCGCGGTTCATGTACAGGCCATGCTCGATTTCCAGGACCTGGGTATTCCCGTCGTGGACTATGGCAACAACATCCGGCAAGTGGCCTTCGATGCGGGCGTGAAAAACGCGTTTGCTTACCCCGGCTTTGTTCCAGCCTATGTCAGGCCACTCTTTTGTGAAGGGCGGGGCCCGTTCAGATGGGTGGCCCTCTCGGGAGATCCTCAGGACATCTACAAGACCGATGCAAAAATGAAAGAGCTGTTCCCCCACGATCTGGCCCTGCACCGCTGGCTGGACATGGCCGGCGAGCGCATTGCGTTCCAGGGCCTGCCAGCGCGTATTTGCTGGATCGGTCTGGGCGAGCGGCACCGGGCCGCATTGGCCTTCAATGCCATGGTGCGCAGCGGCGAACTCAAGGCGCCGATCGTGATCGGTCGCGATCATCTGGACAGCGGCTCGGTGGCCAGCCCCAACCGGGAGACAGAGGCCATGAAGGACGGTAGCGACGCCGTCTCCGACTGGCCCTTGCTCAATGCCATGCTCAATACTGCCAGCGGTGCCACCTGGGTCAGCCTGCACCATGGCGGCGGGGTTGGCATGGGTTATTCGCAGCACTCGGGCATGGTCATCGTGTGCGATGGCACGCCGCAAGCTGATGCAAGGCTGCAGCGCGTGCTGTGGAACGACCCCGGTACAGGCGTCATGCGCCATGCAGATGCCGGCTACGACACCGCCATCGCCTGTGCTCACACGCAGGGCCTGGATTTGCCAATGCTCATGGGGCGCTGATCCGCTTCAGGCCTGTGGGGGCCTTGCCCCCTCTCCTCTCTCCCCTGTCCTTCCGCCCCCTCCTCCCGCGCATTCTCCCGACCCCAAATTTGAGCGTATTGAGGTGCCACCCAGCGCGGGCAGCAGTCTTTGGAGCCACTGACCGAGTCTTGCTAGAAATTTGCTGCACGTGGGGGGGTAGCTCAGCTGGGAAAGCGTCGCGTTCGCAAGCATCAAAGGTGCTTTTCACGATAGCTAGTCCTGCTCCACAAACTCTCCTTCACTCTCAAACAAACCTGCCGCTGTGGTGCGCGCCACTGTTGTACTGAAGGTGGGGCCTGACCAGCGGCTGCTTTTTGGCTGGGTCAGAGCTATTTCGCAGTGACCGGCAACTGATAGAGGTAATCGCCGCTGGGAATGGCAGTGCCCGCGACATATTGGACGCTTTAGTCGGCGTGGGCTAGAACAGCCACGCAGGACATCACAATCTCCGCCGAAGCGCAGCTTCGTTTTCCACGACATCACGGCAGCCCGCCTTGCGCGGGCTTTTTTGACTCATAAAGACGAGTCAAACGGCATTACTTTTTCGCACTAAGAATCAGCGTCCTGCCGAGCAAAATATCCCATGTATTCATCTTCTTTACCCAGAATCGATTGCTTTCATCGATGGTTTTATACTTTTTTTCCTCTTTTTTGTCTGCCAAAGCCGCGATGAGGCGAATTGGGAGATAGAGAAAAGCCCCAAAAAAAGCAGAAGTCGATTGACGCTTATCGATTTCAACCTCAATTTCGGAAAATCCAGCATCGACCAACGCGTGGACAATATAAAATAGGCCGATAGGAGTTATATGGCCACCTGTACTGTAACGCTTGCTTTC
>NZ_JARXAB010000124.1 GCF_029866045.1 Ramlibacter sp.
CTCCTGGCTGCCCATCGATCCCTGGCAGGCCTTGAGCTCCAGGCGCTCCATCCACACCCGGCGGCCCTTGCGGACCTGGCGGCCCTCCCGGCTGGCCATCGGCACCGGGTGGCCCTTGCGCTCCCGGCGCACCCTCGGCTCCGGGCGGGCCTTGCGGGCCTGAGGCACCGGGCGGGCCTTCATTGCCCTGCGGGCCTTGCGATCCTTGAGCCCCATCCGCGCCAGGCGGTCCAGGCGCCCCCTCGTTGCCGTTGGCACCCGCCGGGCCTTGCGGTCCCGGCGGTCCACCGGGATCACCGGGCGGCCCTGGGGGCCCCTCCGCGCCAGGCGGCCCCTGCGGCCCGGCGGGAATGGCGTCGATGAGATCCTTGAGGCCGTTGAACTGCCCGCGCAGCTCCTGGGCTTTGATCTGCACGTTGTTGGGAGGGAGATTGGGATCGAAGGGCATGGCGGGGGGAAAGTTTGCCGTTGATGACGCTGGTTGACGGTTGTTGGCAGTGGTTGGCAAACCACCGCCTACGGCGCGTAGCGCCCTCAACAACGGCCAACCACCGCCAACGCTCGCGCAGCGAGCTTAGGGCACGATCTTCGTCGCCGGATCACTCCAGGCACCAGGGCCGTTGGAGCCGATGCCGCGCACGCGTAGCCACACGCGCTGGCCGCTGGTCAGGCCTGTCAGCTTCGTGTACGAAGTGGTTGGTTGCACCATCGTCGTCCACGGGCCGTCAATCGGGTGCGTCGTGGTGATTTGCACCTCGTAGGTTTTTGCCAGAGCATCGGGATCAAAGGTGAGGTCCAGAGTGCCGGAGGCATCGCCTGCCGTGAGAAAGAGGTTCAAGATCTGTGCGGGTGGCGTGGTGGACTGCACTGCTGCCGAAGCCAGCGGATAACCGGAGGCACCCAGCAGGGCGGCATCGCCGCGAGCCTCGGCTTCGACGGCGCTGATGACGACGGTATGTTCATCACGCAGTTCGTCAGCGGTGGCATCGCGCGTGGCTTTCAGCGCTACCAGTCCGGCACGCGCCGACTCGTAGGCGTCGTTCGCGGCTTTGGCGGCATCGCGTTTGGCGGTCAGCGCGGCTGCCTTGGCCGCCATGTTTGGAATGGGCGGCGTGGCAGGGGCGGCGGGGGCGATTTTGGAAATGACCAGATCGGCGAGACCGATGAGTAATGTGGAATTCTTGCGGCTGAGTCCGGCACTGATGGATGACATGGCTTTGCTCCTTTGGGTTGAGTTAGGTTTAGGTGGGTCTGGCAGCCCATCAGCGTAGAAAAAACCGGCATCATAGAAAACCGTTGGGTCGTCGTAGTGGGGATTATGCGGGTCAGACATGGCGTGATGGCCTAGCAGCTATTTTTGTTTTTTATCTAATTACGGGTTAACCCACAAGGATAAATTGCAGCAGCACCATCAAATTAAAAACAAATGTGCGCGTAACAAGTTGGCCGACACAGCGTCAAAGGCGCATGAAGCATAGTGCTTCGACCCCGCTCCAGGGTGCCCTATGGGCGCAAGAAATGACCTAGAGGCCGCAGAGCTACAAAGTGGGATCACACCGCCTTCAAGTGCTGGCACACAGCCTTCAAGTGCTGGCACACAGCCTTCAAGTGCTGGCACACAGCCTTCAAGTGCTGGCACGCAGCCTTCAAGTGCTGGCACGCCGCCTTCAAGTGCTGGCACAAAGGGGCGTTGTGGGGCCGCAAAAGCCGTTTGTGGGGTGCCGCAGCCTTCAAGTCTGCCACATTGGCACATTCGCGGCCTGAAAAAGCTCTTTCAACTGTTTACATGAACACTCCATCAACACCAGCCGTTGCCGATACCACCTCATGAACTGCCGCACCACGCTGTTTCCACCTTCAGGATCGACACGCCATTCACGGCCCACGGCCCTTCCGCGGCTCCAGACAAAGGCCCTTCCCTGCGCTTTTGCGGGCCGTCCAGCGTCGCATCATGTTCATCAAGAAAAACGGGTTAAGACGGCGGATGACCGCCAATGACGCAGCCCAAGGGAAGCCAGACATGCAAAAAAGCTCAAGACACCTGATTCAAGCCCCGAGATGGGGCTAGGCGCGCCCGCGCCTCGAAATCAACGATGTTCAGAATTGGCCTGTTGCTTGCCACTGCCGCACTGCCAACTTTTTTGCGACATTAATGAGTCTTCGTATAAGGATCCGCCCACCGCCGATGAAAACCAGCCACCACCTCACCCTCATCTTTCTTGGCTTGTTGTCTGCATTCCTGCTTGGCACCACACCCGCTCATGCTGCCCCAGGGGATGTGGACTCGCTCAATGCCAATGTCGGCGGCGGCGGGAGCTTCGACCGCGGCTCCGTGGATACCACCGCGGTCCAGGCAGATGGCAAGACGATCCTCGCGGGCAACTTCACCTCCGTGCTGGGCGAACCGCGCAACAACATCGCCCGGCTGAATGCCGACGGCACGCTGGATGCGGGCTTCAATCCCAATGTCAGTGGTTCCGTCAGTTGCGTGGCGGTGCAAGCGGACGGCCAGATCCTGCTCGGGGGCTCCTTCACCAGGGTGGGCGGAACTACGCGCAACTACATCGCGCGGGTGGCGGCCAATGGCACGCTGGATGCGGGCTTCAATCCCAATGCGGACAGTTACGTCATATGCGTGGCAGTGCAGGCAGACGGCCAGATCTTGCTCGGGGGCTACTTCACCTCCGTGGGTGGCACCACGCGCAACCGCATCGCACGGGTGGCGGCCAATGGCACCCTGGATGCGGGCTTCAATCCCAATACGAACGAGAGAGTCTCAAGCGTGGCAGTGCAGGTGGACGGCCAGATCCTGCTCGGGGGCCTCTTCACCAGTGTGGGCGGCACCACGCGCAACCGCATCGCGCGGGTGGCGGCCAATGGCACGCTAGATGCGGGCTTTAATCCCGATGTGTCCCAAATGGTTTATTGTGTGGCAACACAGGCGGACGGCCAGATCCTGCTCGGGGGCACCTTCTCCAGCGTGGGCGGCACCACGCGAAACCGCATCGCCCGGCTGAATGCCAATGGCACGCTGGATGCGAGCTTCAATCCCAATGTCAACGGTTCCGTCCGTTGCGTGGCGGTGCAGGCGGATGGCCAGATCCTGCTCGGAGGTGCCTTCTCCTTCGTGGGCGGCACCACACGCAGCAACATCGCCCGGCTGAATGCCGATGGCACGCTGGATGCGGGCTTCAATCCCAATGCGAACACCAGCATCGATAGCGTGGCGCTGCAGGCGGATGGCCAGATCCTGCTCGGGGGGGGGTATCTTTCACCAGCGTGGGCGGAATTGCTCGCAACTCGTTTGCCCGACTGCTCAATGATCCCGCGACGCAGACGCTGAGTGCCACGGACACGTCCCAGGTCATCTGGACTCGAGGCGGCAGTGCGCCGGAAATCGCCCAAGTCACCGTGGAGCAGAGTACGGACAGCGGCACGACCTGGACAACCCTCGGCAGCGCCACCCGCATGGGCAGCACCCCCAACTGGCGACTCACCGGCCTCAACCTCCCCACCAACGTCCAACTGCGCGCCCGTGGCCGCAGCAGCGGCGGCGACAATAATGGCAGTTCGGGGCTGATCGAGCAGGTGGCCAGTTTCAGCGGGCTACAGCCCCTGGGGATCGACGTGACGCAAACCAGCCAGTTGTACGATGGCATCAGCCATGTGGCCTTCGGTTCTACTTTGGTGGGCAGCAGCGCGCCGCTCACCTTTACGATCACCAATCCCGGCAACGCCGACCTGAGCAACCTCGTCGTGACGCTGGACGGGACGGACTCGGGTGACTTCATGGTCAGCGCCCTGAGCGCCACGAGCCTCCCCGTGGGCGCAGGCACCTCCACCTTCACCGTGACTTTTTCCCCGACCGCGAGCGGAGCCAAGACGGCCGCCCTCCACATCGCCAGCAACCTGACCGGGACCCAGAACCCCTTCGACATCATCCTGACTGGAACTGGCCTGAATAACGCGCCGACGATCAGCGACGTCGCGATTCAAACGATCAACGAGGACGAGAATACGGGAGCGCGGGCCTTCGCCATCGGGGACGTGGAAACTGCCGCAGCTTCACTGACGGTCAGCGGCAGTTCGAGCAACACGACGTTGGTGCCCAATGGCAACATTGTGTTCAGCGGCAGTGGTGCCAGCCGCAGTGTTGTGGTCACACCGGCAGCGAACCAGTTCGGCAGCGCAACAATCACGGTGACGGTGAGCGACGGCATCGCCACGACGAGCGACACTTTTGTGCTGACGGTCAATAGCGTGAACGATGTGCCGACGATCAGTAACCTCACGGACCGTACTACGAATGAAGACACCAGCACAGGGGCGATAGCCTTTACCGTCGGCGACGTGGAAACAGCGGCGGCAGCACTGACCGTCACCCGTACTTCCAGCAACACGACGCTGGTGCCCACGGCCAATATCGTACTCGGCGGCAGCGGGGCGAGTCGCACCGTGACGGTGACGCCCGCGGCCCATCAATTCGGCAGCGCAACGATCACGGTCACGGTGAGTGACGGCTCGGCGAACGCGATCGACACCTTCCTGCTCACCGTCAATGCCGTGAATGATGCGCCCACCATTTCAAACATCACGGATCAGAGCATCGGCGTGAACACGCTGACCAACAGCCTGCCCTTCACCCTTGGTGATGTGGAAACGCCTGTGGCTGCACTTAGCGTGAGCGGCACGTCTTCCAATCAAGCGCTGGTGCCCGACGGGAACCTCTTCTTTGGCGGCAGTGGGGCCAACCGCACCGTGACGGTGGTTCCTGAGACCAATCAGTTTGGCACGGCCACGATCTCCGTGTCCGTGAGTGATGGAGTTCTCACGGTCACGGACACGTTTGTGGTGACGGTCCTGGGGGCTGATATTGCGGTGGAGCAGCCCTTCAATAGCAACCTAACCGATGGGGGGAGCAAGAGCTTCGGCAACGTGGCGGTGGGCGCAAACAGCAGTCTGAACTTCTTCATCAAGAACACTGGCAACGCCAACCTCACGGGACTGACGATCTCCCAAGATGGGCCCGATGCAGGGATGTTCACGGTCACAGCAAACCCCACGGCACCGGTGAGTGGCCCGAACGGAACGACGGCGTTCACGGTGCGGTTTGCTCCGACGAGCGTCGGACTCAAGACTGCGGCGCTCCACATCGCCAGCAATAATCCTGATGAGAGTCCCTTTGACATCACACTCACGGGCGGGCCGCCTGCGGAGCCGGAAATCGCGGTGGAGCGCTCGGGGGTCAACATCGCCGATGGGGGGAGCGTGGGTTTCGTGACCGCCACGGTGGGCAGTCCGGCGGATGTCGTCTTCACGGTGAGGAACACGGGCAGCGCCCCGCTGGCACTGAACGGCACCCCCGTGGTGGCCGTGGGAGGCACGGATGCCGCGCTCTTCAGCGTGATCTCACCCCCGGCCTCTGCCGTAGGGGCAGGAGACAGCACAACCTTCATCGTGCGGTACGCCCCCCTAGACAGCAGCCCCAAGACAGCGACTCTCTCGCTCGCCAACAACGACACGGATGAGCACCCTTTTGACCTGAACCTCACCGGCGCAGTGCTGAGTTTCACCACCGACACGGATGG
>NZ_JARXAB010000003.1 GCF_029866045.1 Ramlibacter sp.
CGGCCCACCACACGGGCCCAACGTTTGAACATGCCGGCACCAATGACCTGGGCAATGATCCAGCGGCCGTCGCTGCAGCGGAACATATCGGACGGCGCGTAGTGCGGGGCGCGGTTCATGGTGGCCTTCCGATCCACCTCCAGGGCGGCCTCCTCGATCAGGCTGCCGCTGGAATACGTGAGCGCGGTGCGAAGCAGGGAGGCGCCCACCTCCTGGCCCATGCCGCTGGTTTTGCGCTCGTAGAGCGCCATCATCGTGCCCAGCGCACAGGCCATACCGGTGCCGAAGTCGACCACCGGGGCCATGATCTTCACCGGATGATCGGGCAGGCCGCTCATATGGACGGCACCGCTCATGCACTGGGCCACGCCGTCAAAACCGACACGGTCACTGACCGCCTCACTGGTGCCAAAGGCGGTGGAGGCGGTGAGGATCACATCGGGCTTGATGCGACGCAGGCTTTCGTAGTCCAGCCCGAGTTTGACGAGCGTGCGCGGGGGCATGTTGGCAATCACCACGTCGGCGCGGCGCACCAGCTCGTGCAGCACCTGCTGGCCGTTGGCGGTGTCGATCTCCAGCGCGATGGAGCGCTTGTTGCGATTGACCTGGAGGAACTGCGCGCCCTCTCCTTGCGAGGACACCGGCAAGATGGTGCGGTCTTCGGCGCCGCCCACGCGGTCGACACGAATCACGTCAGCGCCGTAGTCGGCGAGCAGCGCGGCGCAGTAAGGGCCAGCGATGAAGCGGCCGAGGTCGAGGACGCGAATGCCTTGCAAGACGGTCATATGGTTCCCCGCCTGTCAGCCGTAACGGCCGCCGGTGACATGCAGCACCTCGCCGGAGATGAAACTGGCGCGCTCGCTGGCCAAAAAGGCCACTGCGTCGGCCACATCCTCTGGGCGCCCGGTGCGCTTGACCGGTTGCACGGCCAGCGCACGCTCCTTGATCACCTCGTAGGTGTCGAGCGCGCGAATCATCTCGGTTTCCATGAAGCCCGGCGCCACGCAGTTGACGGTGATGCCGTAGCGGCCCTCCTCCATCGACAAGGCCTTGGCCATGCCGATCAGTCCGGCCTTGGCGGCGGAGTAGTTGGCCTGGGTCGGGTTGCCCAGGTGGGCGCGGGAGCTGATGTTGATGACGCGGCCCCAGCCCTGCTCGATCATCTTGGGCATCACTGCACGGGTGGCGAGGAACGCGCCCTTGAGCATGACGTTGATCACCAGATCCCAGTCGTCTTCGCTCATTTTGACCAGGTACTTGTCACGCGGGGCACCAGCGTTATTGACGAGGATGTGCACGCCGCCAAAGGTGGCCACAGTCTCCTGGACGAGGCGCTCCACATCAGCCTGCTTGGTGATGTCGCCCACCACGCAGTGGGCCTGCAAGCCCTCGGCCCGCAGGGCTTCGGCAGTCTTTTGCGCGAGCTCACCGTTGATGTCGGTGATCACCACCTTGGCGCCCTCCTGGGCCAGGCGACGCGCCGTGGCAGCGCCCAAGCCGCGCGCCGAACCGGTGACGATGGCCACCTTGTCCTTCAGTCCGAGATCCATCTCACAGTCCTTTCGAATCCTCTTGCCGGCGAGCACGAGGCGGCAAGGGGAGCCTGCCGAAACTTGCCGGGTGAACGATCAAAATATATCATGCATTAATCGCTCGCTCCCTCTGGAAACTCACTCATCATGCCCCCTCTGACCCCCTCCCTCCGGCGCGCCGTCGCCTTCGAGACTTTCGGTTCGCCCGAGGTCTTGCAGGTCCTGGAAGTTCCGGTCCATCAGCCCCAGGCGGGCGAGGTGCTGGTGCAGGTGCAGGCTGCCACCGTGAACCCCACCGACTTGCTGATGCTCGGCGGCAGCCAGGCCGCACGCATGCGCGATCTGGTGCCCCCCTACATCGCCGGCATGGAGATCGCCGGTACGGTGGTCGCCATCGGCGAGGGTGTCCAGGGCCTGGCCCTGGGCCAAGCGGTGATCGGCATCGTCAACCCGCGCAGGCCGCAGGGCGGCGCGCAGGCACAGTACGTCTGCCTGCCTGCGGCCTCCACAGCGCCGCTGCCGGCAGGCTCTGACCTGGTAGCCGCCGCCACCTTGCCAATGAACGGTCTGACCGCCTGGATGTGCCTCGAGCTCATGAAACTGCCCGTCGGCGCCTCCTTGTTGGTGACCGGCGCGGCCGGCGCAGTGGGTGGCTTCGTGATCGCGCTGGCCCGGCGCGCCGGCCTGCATGTGGTGGCCGACACCAAGGAGGAGGACCGTGAACTTCTCACCCGCCTGGGCGCCCACGAGTTGGTGCCGCGGGGTGATGGTTTTGCCACCGCCGTACGGGTGCGCTACCCGGCCGGTCTGGACGGGGTGGTCGACACCGCCCTGCTCGGAGACGTCGCCGCGGGTCTGCTGCGCACGGGCGGTGCCATGGTGTCGCTGCGAGGCAGCCAAGACATCCATCGTGAGGACATCCGCCACACCCCTGTGTCGGTGCTGCAGGAGGCCAGCAATCAGGAGGCCCTGCGCTGGCTGGTCGATCGGATGCAAGACGGCACCCTGGCCATGCGCGTCGGCCGGGTGCTGCCGATGGCGCAGGCCGCGGAGGCCTATGGGCTGGTGGGCCGAGGCGGATTGCGCGGGAGGGTGGTGCTCACGCCCTGACCTCCCCCGCAGACGCCTCGCCCCCAACACAAGGGCGCGGCGGGAGGGCGTGCCCCTGGGGGCGCCCGCCTCACTCGGGCTGAATGCCCGCGCGGGTGACCACTTGCCGCATCACGCCCAGGTCTTCGTTCCAGAGACGCGTCTGCGCATCGCCACAGAGCACCAGCGGGATCAGGTCACGCTTTTCCATGTTGGTCTGGGCGGTCTGCGACTTGAGCGCCTGGGACATCAGATCGCGCAACTGTGCCAGCACCGCCGGCGGGGTTTTGGCTGAGGCATAGAAACCGAACCAGACCTGGATCTGGTAGCCGGGAACGCCCGCTTCGCTGGCAGAGGGCACATCACCCAGGGCCTTGAGTCGCTGCGAGCCCGCCAGGGTGAGTGCGCGCACCTTGCCGGTTTGGTAGAAGGGCGTGGCCGACACATGGTCGATGAAGATCATGTCGACCTGACCGCCGCCGACGTCGGTGAGCGCCTGCACGCTGGAGCGGTAGGGAACGCCGGTGAGCTTGATGCCCGCGGCCTGCATGAACAGCTCGCCCGCCAGGCGCTGGACCGTGCTGGCATAGCCGAAGGTGATCTTGCCCGGGTCGGCCTTCGCAGCGGTCACCAGGTCGGCCACGGTCTTGTAGCGGGACGCGCCGGTGATGTTGAGCACATTGCTGGTACGAGCGAAGGTGCACACCGAAGCAAAGTCCTTCACCGCGTCATACGGCATGTTCTTCTTCATCAGCGGGTCCAGCACGGTCAGCGAGTTGCTGGTGAACATGACTGTGTGACCGTCAGCGGGGGCATTGAGCACCGCCTGCGCGCCCAAGGCGCCCTCAGCCCCCAACTTGTTGTCGACGATCACGTTCTGCTTGGCGATCCCCGAGAGCACCTGAGCGAACTCACGGGCGTTGACATCGGTGGTTGTGCCGGCGCTGAAGGGAACCACCACCGTGATCGGCTTGGTGGGAAAGGTTTGGGCCGTTGCGGCACTCACCAGGGCGAAGCCCGCGAGGGCTACAAGGGAAATTCGTTTGAACATGCGTGCCTCCAAAGGGAAACGTTGGGACCAGGGAACAACGAAAGGGAGCGGGTCAGACCAGTGCGCGCGTCTGCCCGCCGTCGAGTTGCAGGTTTTCGCCCGTCATGAAGCCGGAGTGGACCGAGGCCAAAAAGGCCACCATCGCCGCCAGCTCCTCGGGCTGGCCGACGCGCTTCATCGGCACCGCCTTGATGCGCTCTTCCAGGTTATGGAAGGTGCTGAAGGTGGGGGTGATCACCGTTGCGGGCGCAATCGCGTTGACCGTGACCCCGGTGTGCGCCAGTTCGAGCGCCAGGTGCTTGAGGGCCGCCTGTACGCCGGCGCGGAAGATGGTCGACAGGGCGTGGCGGACCATCGGCTGCTTGATGCTGGCCGAGGTGATGGCCACCACACGTCCCCAGCCCGAGGCGACCAGCAGGGGGGTGATTCGGCGCAGGATCAGCAGTGCGCCGTGCAGCTGCTGCTGATAGGCCTGGTCCCAGCGGTCCTGCTCGGTCTCGTCGAGAAAATCACGCATGGGGCTGGGCGGACGCGGGGTGTTGAGCACCAGAATCTGCACGTCGCCCAGGGCTTCCGACTGCGCCCCGAGCCGGTCGACATCCGCGGCGCTGGTGATGTCGCCAGAACAGACCTCGACCGAGACCCCGTGCGCCGCGCGCAGGGATTCAGCGGTGGCGGCCAGTCGCGCCGCGTCGCGGGCGAAGATGAGGAGGTTCACCCCCTCCTGTGCCAGACGCTCGCAAACCGAAAGGCCCAAGCCCTGGCTGCCGCCAATGACCAGCGCGCGCTTGCCTGCAATACCCAGATCCATGTTGTCTCCTTGTTGTTTCAGGCTCCCGGCGGGCTCGCCAGAGCACCCAACCTATTCTTCACGCGGCGCCTCACTTTGGCCCTGGCCAGGCGGCCCAGGCCTTATTTAGCGACCCACACCCCAATTTTTCGCGATCTCGTCAAGCCGGCGCTTTTTCTGGTCCAGCGTCATCTCGAAATCCAGCCGGCCCTGCAGCGTCTCGGAAGGCAGCACCAGGGTGTCAAAGCCAGC
This sequence comes from Ramlibacter sp., assembly GCF_029866045.1. Taxonomy (GTDB): domain Bacteria; phylum Pseudomonadota; class Gammaproteobacteria; order Burkholderiales; family Burkholderiaceae_C; genus Ramlibacter. The sequence goes on from NZ_JARXAB010000003.1 coordinate 4,715, forward strand.
GTCGACATAGGGCTGCATCTGCTCTTTGGACGGCTCGCCCCAGACGCGGGCCTGGAAGGAGTAGGGCGTGGTCAAACCCGCCTCGGCGCGGATCTTGTCAATGGCCTGCTTGTAGCCAATGGCCTCTTCGGGGCGCACCATCGGCCCGTACCAGCCGTCGCCCGCGCGCGCGGCACGCTCCAGTGCCTTGGGCATGGTGCCGCCGAACACCATCGGCACCCGCACCGGCCATTCGGTCACGCGCAGTTCCTTGAAGGGAAAGTGCGGGCCATCGTTGCTGACCCACTCGCCGTTGAAGAGGCGCGGCAACAGGGGCACTGCCTCGTTGTAACGCTTGTGGCGGTGCTCGAAGGGAATGCCCAGGCCTTCGGACTCTTCTTTCCACCACCCCGCGCCCATGCCAAGCTGGAAGCGGCCCCCGCCGATCTGCTGTGCGGTGATTGCGGCGCGCGCGGTCGCCACCGGATGGCGCAGGGACATCAGATAGATGCCGGTGGTGACGGTCAACTTTTCGGTGCCGCCCAAAATGCCGCCCACCATGGTCCACATGTCATACATCTTGCGGGCCACGGTGTGCACCGGCACAAAGGTCTTGCCCTCGTCATGCGGGTGGGCCGACTCGAACTCACGCGGCTCCAGAATGTGTTCACCGAGCCAGATGCCGTGGAAGCCCAGGCCTTCGGCGTGGCGGGCCAGGGGAACGATGTCGTCGGGGCGAATGCCGTAGGTGGCGAAGCCAAATTTCATGGGGCGATCCTGTGCGCGAGCGGCGCTCGATGGGGAGCTTCCAGCTTAAAAAGGCTGGGCGGCGCCGTCCAATGGTGAATTTGAATACGCAATATCAAGGCACCGAATCCCGGACGCCCGGGTCAGCCACGTCTGCACCGGCGAGCCCGTGCCAGGCCTGGCCCAATGCCTCGGTGAAGCAGGACAAAACCTCATCGGCCGCCTGCGCCGACCGGTGGACAAAGCTGAGGGGCAGCGAGGCCTGGAACTGGGACAACTCGTAAAACCGTCCCGCTGCAGCGCCGGCATTGGCCTCCATGCGCTGCACGAAGCCGATGCCCATGCCGCCGGCCACCATGGCCCGCAGCAGGGAGGCGTGGCTCACTTCCACCGCGCCGCGGATGTCCAGCCCCTCTTCCCGGAACAGGCGCTCGATCAGCTCCTGGCTCGGGGTGCCACCGCCGGTGACCACCCAGGGCTGGGCCGCGATCTCCGCGGGGCGGGCATGCTCAAGCCGATCCCGCCAAGCGGCCGGCGCCACCAGCACATAGTCGAGCGCACCTAAGGGGTGGCAAATCAGATCGTCCCCGCGCACCGTGCCAACGATGGCACCGCCATCGAGTTCGCCCGCCTTGATCGCCTGCCGAATCGAGCGGGTGTTGCCCGCTTCCAGGGACAGGTCGGTCATGGGAAATCGCTCTCGCATCACCTTCATAGCGCTGGCCAGCGAGGCCAGCAGCCGGGGGTTGGCGATGGTGCCAATGGACAGCCGTCCGGCCGGCACGCCAGCCAACTGGCGCGCCCGCTCGTTGAGCTCGTGGGAGGCTTGCACCACCTGGCCCGCCCATTCGGCAATGCGCTGGCCGGCAGCCGTGACCTCCAGGCCACGGGCAGTGCGGCGAAACAGGGTCAGGCCGAAATGCGCCTCGAGCGCCCGGATATGGTGGCTGGCGGTGGGCTGGCTGATATGCAGCCGCTCCGCGGCGCGGGTGAGATGCCCCTCTTGCACCACGGTGACGAGGGTCTTGAGCTGTGTGAGGTCGTACATGGGGGCGCGCCCGTCTGGCGCCTGCGGGCGCGACAGCCCGGAGGTGGCCAGTTGATGATGCATCGGGTACTTTGGCGCCGTCAACCGGGCGTACCCTGAGGCATTGGGTCGGAGAACATTCGCAGATCCGATAGGCCCTATCCGAAAACATCATTGGACGCTCCCACGGGGGGCACCTAACCTCCCCTCCAACAACCGCCACCCTGTTCGGTAGTGGTGGACCCTGTCCAGACGCCCCATGCCCAACTTACGCACGACCGCCGCCAGACACCGCCAGGTGACGCCATGTGCCGCGTCTTGTGGCCTGGGACTGCGAGGCCCATGCGGCCTGGAGGCACCCCGGTGAGCCAGGCAAGTGACGCACGCGGCCTGACCGAGGCCCTGACCCGGCAGCCGCTGACCGAGCTGCTGGCCCAGGCCCGCGCCCAGAGCATTGCCGCCCATGGCCCGCGCGTGAGCTACTCACGCAAGGTCTTCATTCCGCTCACCCGCCTGTGCCGCGACAGCTGCGCCTACTGCACCTTTGCCACCACCCCGTCAAAGGTGCAGCGCCCCTACCTGCGGCCTGAGGAAGTGCTGGCCATCGCCCGTGCAGGCCAAGCCGCCGGCTGCCAGGAGGCCCTATTCACCCTGGGCGACAAGCCCGAGCTGCGCTACGAAGCTGCGCGCCAGGACCTCGCCCAATTGGGCTACCGCAGTACCACCGACTACCTGGCCGCCATGTGCGCACTGGTCATGGCGGAAACCAGTCTGTTGCCGCATGTGAACGCCGGCGTGATGAGCGGCAAAGAAATGCTGCAGCTGCGCGAGGTATCGATCTCGCAGGGGCTGATGCTCGAATCGACATCGAATCGCCTGTGCGAGCGCGGCGGCCCGCACTTTGGCTCCCCGGACAAGACGCCTGCGGTGCGCCTGGCCATGCTCGAGACCGCGGGCGAACTGGCCATTCCGATGACCACCGGCATCCTGATCGGCATTGGCGAAACCCGCCAAGAGCGGGTCGAGGCGCTGCTGGCCATTGCCGACCTGCACCGCCGCCACGGCCATGTGCAGGAAGTGATCGTGCAGAACTTTCGCGCCAAGGCTGGCACCCGCATGGCCGGCTGCGCCGAGCCCGATCTGGAGGACCTGCTGTGGACGGTGGCCGCAGCCCGCCTGGTGCTGGGCGCGCAGGCCAATATTCAGGTACCGCCCAACCTCTCCGACACCAGCTTCGGCCGGCTGCTCGAGGCAGGCATCAACGACTGGGGCGGCATCTCGCCGGTGACCCCCGACCATGTGAACCCCGAGCGCGCCTGGCCCGCGATCGACACGCTGCGCCGGACCACGCAGGCGGCTGGCTACGAGCTCGTCGAGCGGCTGGCCGCCTACCCGGCCTGGTGCCAGGACGCAGACCGCTGGCAGGCCACCGCGCTCGCCACCACGATGCGCCACCGGGTCGATGCCGAGGGCTACCCGCGCACCGACGCTTGGGTGACGGGCGCTGGTGAGCCGCCGCCCGCCGTCATGGCACCCGCCACCTCCACAAAGACAACGGCAGCGGCAATAACAGCCACGACAGCAGCGACGACTGTCAAACCCGCCGCCCCGACCACCAAGCCCTCAGCTCCCAGCGGTCCGCTGCGCGAGTCACTGGCCCGCGCCCTGGACGGCCAGGCCCTGGACGAGGCCGGCCTGGTGACCTTGTTTGGCGCCCGCGGCGACGGCTTCCATGCGGTCTGCGAGGCGGCCGACCGGCTGCGCCGCGACACGGTGGGTGACACCGTGCGCTACGTGGTCAATCGCAACATCAACTACACCAACGTCTGCCAGTACAGCTGCAGCTTCTGCGCCTTCGCCAAGGGCCGGGGCGCGCAGGACCTGCGCGGCGTGCCCTACGACCTGGCGCAAGAAGAAATCGCGCGTCGGGTGTCCGAGGCCTGGGCGCGTGGCGCCACCGAGGTCTGCATGCAGGGCGGCATTCACCCGGCCTACACCGGCGACACCTACGTGGAAATCTGCCGCACCGTGAAGGCGGCCCAGCCGCAGATGCATGTGCACGCCTTTTCGCCGCTGGAAATCCTGCACGGCGCGCAGACCACCGGCATGGACCTGGCGGGCTTTCTGACCCGGCTGCGCGACGCGGGCCTCAGCACCCTGCCCGGTACCGCCGCCGAGATCCTGGACGACGAGGTGCGCGCGCGCATCTGCCCCGACAAACTGAACACTGCGCAGTGGTTGGAAGTGATGGAAACCGCGCACCGTGTCGGCCTGCGCAGTACCGCCACGATCATGTTCGGCCATGTGGAAAAACCGGTCCACTGGGCGCGCCACCTGATGCGAATCCGCGCGTTGCAAGAGCGCACTGGCGGCTTCACCGAATTCGTGCCCCTGCCCTATGTGCACATGGAGGCGCCCATGCACCGCAAGGGCCTGTCCCGGCGCGGCCCCACCTTCCGTGAGGCGGTGCTGATGCACGCGGTGGCGCGGCTCGCGCTCCATCCGGTGCTGGCCAATATCCAGACCTCCTGGGTCAAGATGGGCCCGGAAGGCGCCATGGCCTGCCTGCAAGCCGGCGCCAACGACCTGGGCGGCACGCTGATGAACGAAAGCATCTCGCGCGCGGCCGGCACGGTGCACGGGCAAGAGCTGCCGCCCGCCGCCATGGACGCCCTGATCCGCTGCGCAGGCCGCGAGCCGGCGCAGCGCTCCACCCTGTACGGCACCCCGCCGGCCGAGCGCTGCGCCGCCTCGCGCGCGGCGGCGCCAATCGCGCCCG
>NZ_JARXAB010000035.1 GCF_029866045.1 Ramlibacter sp.
TTTCTCCGCCAGCAACTCGAGCGCTACCCGGTCCGCTTGCAGGAGCTCGACTTCTTCCTCCAGCAGCCGGAAGTCGCCAGCGACATCGCCCGTCTGCGCGCACTCACCCGCGAGCATGCCGAGGTGAGCGAGGTGGCGGACCTCTATGGCCGCTACCGGGCGCAGGAGGCGCAGCTGGCCGGTGCGCGCGAGATGCTGGCCGACCCGGACATGGCCGACCTCGCGCGCGAGGAGGTCGCCGAGGTGGAGGCAGCGCTCCCCGTGCTGGAGGAGGCGCTTCAGCAACTGCTGCTGCCCCGCGACCCGGAGGATGTACGCAACGTCTTCCTGGAAATTCGCGCCGGCACCGGCGGCGACGAGTCGGCCCTGTTCGCCGGCGACCTGCTGCGCATGTACACCCGCTATGCCGAGCGCCAGGGCTGGCGCTGCGAGCTGGTGAGCGAGAGCCTGGGTGAGGTCGGCGGCTTCAAGGAGGTGGTGGTACGTGTCGTCGGCGAAGGCGCCTACGGCAAGCTCAAGTTCGAGTCTGGCGGCCATCGGGTCCAGCGGGTGCCGGCCACTGAGACGCAGGGCCGTATCCACACCAGCGCCTGCACTGTGGCCGCGCTCGCTGAGCCGGACGAGGCGCAGGCAGTGCAGATCAACCCGGCCGACCTGCGCATCGACACCTTCCGCGCCTCGGGCGCGGGTGGACAACATATCAACAAGACCGATTCGGCGGTGCGCATCACCCACCTGCCCACCGGCATCGTGGCCGAGTGCCAGGACGACCGGTCCCAGCACCGCAACAAGGCCAAGGCGCTCCAGGTGCTGGCCGCCCGCATCCGCGAAGCCGAGCGCGCCGAGCGCGCAGCCAAGGAGGCGGCCACCCGCAAGGGCCTGATCGGCAGCGGCGACCGCAGCGACCGCATTCGCACCTACAACTTTCCGCAGGGCCGGGTCACCGACCACCGGATCAACCTCACCTTGTACAAGTTGTCCTTTGTGATGGAGGGCGAGCTCGACGAAATGGTCGAGGGCTTACTGCTGGCACGCAAGGCCGAACAGCTCGCCGAGCTGGAAGCGGCGGGAGGCGCGGTGTGAGCGCTTGGCCGGGCGGCCTGACGGTGATGCAGGCCCTGATGCAGGCGCAGGCGCAGGGTCTCGACCGTCTGGACGCGCAACTGCTGCTGCTTCACACACTGGGCCGCGGCGAGAGCGAGCGCGCCTGGCTGCTGGCGCATGACACCGACACATTGCCAGACCAACAGGTGAGCGCCTTCGCGGCCCTGTGCCAGCGCCGCCTGGCCGGTGAGCCGGTGGCCTACCTGCTGGGGCACAAGGAGTTCTGGGGCTTGCCGCTCACAGTCGATGCCCGGGTGCTGGTCCCCCGGCCCGACACCGAGACCCTGGTCGAATGGGCGCTGGAGGTGGTCGACACGATACGTGTCCCCGCGGCGACGGACGCGGACCGCGCCGCCGCCAGGGGGCCTCAGGTCCTGGACCTGGGCACCGGCAGCGGTGCCATCGCGCTGGCCCTGGCGCACGCCCGACCCGCCCTGCGTGTGGCTGCGGTCGACCGCAGTGCCGACGCGCTGGCGGTGGCCAGGGGCAATGCCACGCGCCTGGGGCTGGCGGTCGACTTCCGGCTGGCGCACTGGCTGGACGGCGCACCTACCGGGCTGCACCTGATCGTGAGCAATCCGCCCTACATTGCCGACCAGGACCCGCACCTGGTCGCCCTCGCCTATGAGCCGCGCTCGGCCCTGGCCGCAGGCCCCGACGGCCTGGACGACCTGCGCGCCATCATCGCCGCCTCCCCGGACCACCTGGCACCTGGAGGCTGGCTACTGCTCGAACACGGCTGGGACCAGACCGAGGCGGTGCGAGGTCTTCTGGCGCAGGCTGGCTTCGAGCAGGTGCAAAGCCGAGCCGACCTGGCCGGCCACCTACGCTGCTCGGGCGGGCGATGGCCGTCACAATCCCTGTCTGAACAGGGATAATTTCAACTTGACTACAGTGGCCGTGGGCCACGCAAGACAGCGCACCAAGGAAACACCATGAGCGACACCCAGCAACGCATCGCCGATCTCGTGAAAAACAACAAAGTTGTCCTGTTCATGAAGGGCACCGCCAGCTTCCCCATGTGCGGCTTTTCTGGCCGCGCGATCCAGATCCTCAAAGCCTGCGGCGTGGAGACCAAGGGCATCACCACGGTCAACGTGCTCGAGGACGACGCCATCCGCCAGGGCATCAAAGAATTTTCTAACTGGCCCACCATCCCGCAGCTGTATGTGAAGGGCGAGTTCATCGGCGGCTCGGACATCATGATGGACATGTACGAGTCCGGCGAACTGAAGCAGGCCCTGGGCAAGGACTGATTTCCGCCTGGCCTCAGGGCATCTCTGAGGCCCCTTCAAGCGCAGCCCTGCGGGGGGAACGCTTTAAACACTCCGGCCAAGCGGGCCTGCAGACGACGGCCCGGTTGGAGCGGGTGTTCCGACTGGCGCCTCTGGCGGCTTGTCCTTGAATTCCCAGCGCCGTGCGGCGGCAAACACCGCATTGGGGTATTCAGGCCGCCCTCGGCTTCCGTTGTAGCGCCCCAGACCCATAAAGAGATCACCCTTCTCGCGGTCGATGTAGTGCCGCAGGATGACGCAGCCAAAGCGCAGGTTGGTCTGCATGTGAAACAGCTTGCCCGGGTCGCCATCGCCGATGAGGCGGCTCCAAAAGGGCATCACCTGCATGTAGCCACGCGCACCCACCGGGCTCACCACGAACTTACGAAAACCACTCTCCACCTGGATCAGGCCCAGCACCAGACCGGGGTCCAGCCCGGCGCGCTTGGCCTCGTACCAGACGGTCTGCAAGAACTCCTTGCGTTCGCGCCAGTCCACGTGGTGCCGAGTGAGGCGAACCGCCATTTCCACCAGCCAGCGCACATAGTGCAGGCGAGCCCCAGTGGTGGGAAATTCTGGTTCCGGTGGCGCCGCCTGGGCGATAGCCAGGCGCAGCGCGTTGCGCACCGCGTCGGCCAGTGGCTCCTCCAGCTGGGAACCGGCGTGGGCAGCGGGAATGAAGACGGGAAGGAAACCTGCTGCACCCACACCCGTCGCCACGCCTGTGACCAGCCGGGCCTGCCGGACCATCCACCCACGACGTTGAATCAGGGTCATGGCGGCGGCACGGAAAATCAGCGGAGGAATCTGCCAGGGCGATTCGCCGGGGACCGTGCCGACGCCCGGCTCAGACCTTGAGGCGTTCGCGCAAGAAGGCCAGCACCTCGGCCGATGCGACCTTGGTGGCGGCTGCGTCGCGGCGGTGCTGGTACTCCAGCTGGCCTTCCTTGAGGCCACGGTCGGAGATGACCACGCGATGCGGCACGCCGATCAGCTCCCAGTCGGCAAACATCGCGCCGGGACGCTCGCCCCGGTCGTCGAGCAGCACGTCGACGCCGAGTGCAGCAAGTTCGTCGTGCAGCTTTTCAGCGGCGGCCTTGACCTCGGCGCTGCGGTCCATGCCGATGGGGCAAACCACCACGGTAAAGGGTGCCAGCGCGTCAGGCCAGATGATCCCGCGCTCGTCGTGGTTTTGCTCGATGGCCGCGGCCGGCAAGCGGGTGATGCCAATGCCATAGCAACCCATCTCCATGAACTGCGGCTTGCCGGTTTCGTCCAGGAAGGTGGCGTTCATCGCGCGGCTGTACTTGGTGCCCAGGTAGAACACATGGCCCACTTCGATGCCGCGCTCGATGGACAGACGGCCCTTGCCATCGGGAGACGGGTCGCCCTCGACCACGTTGCGGAAATCGGCCACCAGATCGGGCTCAGGGAGGTCACGGCCCCAGTTGACACCGGTGATGTGCACATCGGCCTCGTTGCCGCCGCAGACCCAGTCGGCCATGACAGCCACTTCGCGGTCGGCGACCACCTTCACCGGCCTCTTCAAACCAATGGGGCCGAGGTAGCCCGGAGGGGTGCCGAAGTGCTCGACGATCTCGGGCACGGTGGCGAAGCGAAAGCCCACGTCGAGCCCCGGCACCTTGCCGGCCTTGACCTCGTTCATGTCGTGGTCGCCGCGCAGCAGCAGCAGCCAGATCTGGCTCTTGACGATTTCGCCGGCCTCGTTGGTCTGGTCAGTGGCCAGCACCAGAGACTTGACCGTGGTAGCGAGCGGCAGGTTCAGAAGCTGCGCCACGTCGGCGCAGGTGCTCTTGCCTGGCGTGGGCGTGCGCACCAGGGCCTGCGCAGGAGCCGGGCGCGGGCCAGCCGGGGCCAGGGCCTCGGCCTTTTCCATATTGGCCGCGTACTGGCTGTCGGCGCAGTAGACGATGGCGTCTTCGCCGGTGGCCGCGATGACCTGGAACTCCTCGGACAGGTCACCGCCGATGGCGCCTGAATCAGCCGCGACCGCGCGATAGCGCAGGCCGAAACGGTCGAAGATGCGGCGGTAGGCCTCGGCCATGACCTGGTAGCTGATTTGCGCGGCGGCGTGGTCACGGTCGAAGGAATACGCGTCCTTCATGATGAACTCGCGCCCGCGCATCAGGCCAAAGCGTGGACGACGCTCGTCGCGAAACTTGGTCTGAATTTGATAGAGGTTCTTGGGCAGCTGCTTGTAGCTGCGAAGCTCTTGCCGGGCGATGTCGGTCACCACCTCTTCGCTGGTGGGCTGGACCACGAAGTCGCGGTCGTGGCGGTCCTTGATGCGAAGCAGCTCGGGACCCATCTTTTCGAAGCGGCCTGTTTCCTGCCAGAGTTCAGCCGGCTGTACGACCGGCATGGTGCACTCGATAGCGCCCGCGCGGTTCATCTCCTCGCGCACGATGGCCTCGACCTTGCGAATGACCCGAAGGCCCATGGGCATATAGGTGTAGATGCCTGCACCGAGCTTCTTGATCATGCCGGCACGCATCATCAGGCGATGACTCATTACCTCGGCGTCGGCAGGAGCTTCCTTGAGGGTGGAGATCAGGAACTGCGAGGCTTTCATCAGGGAAAACAGGGGTATGGAGCGGGGCTGAGAACCGGTGCTTCATCTTGCAGCCCTGCGACCGGGATGCATAATGAACTCAGTTCAAGAATTGGGGTTTGATTATGCTTGACCGGGACGGCTTCCGGCCCAACGTCGGCATCATCCTGCTCAATCAGAAAAACCAGGTGTTCTGGGGCAAGCGCATACGCACCCACAGCTGGCAGTTTCCTCAAGGGGGCATCGACCGCGGCGAAACGCCGGAGCAAGCGATGTACCGGGAGCTGCACGAAGAGGTGGGCCTGCAGGCCGAGCATGTGCGCATTGTTGCCCGCACCCGTGACTGGTTGCGCTATGAGGTGCCGGACCGCTTCGTCCGCAGGGACGCGCGCGGCCACTACAAGGGCCAAAAGCAGATCTGGTACCTGCTGCAACTCGTGGGACAGGACCATCACCTGAACCTGCGCGCCACCGACCATCCGGAGTTCGACGCTTGGCGTTGGAACGACTATTGGGTGCCACTGGAAGTGGTGGTCGAATTCAAGCGTGGCGTGTACGAGATGGCGCTCATCGAGTTGGCGCGCTATCTGCCGCGGCATGAGCTGCATCGCAGCAACCGCTACCTGCGGGGCGCCGCTCGCCAGCGCGAGGACGGCGAGGCGCCCGTGGGCAAGTCTTGATAGGACGAGCGCCCCTCAGCGCATGACCACTAGGTTGTCGCGGTGAATCATCTCGGGCTCGGCCACGTAGCCAAGCAGCTTCTCGATCTCGGTCGAGGGCTTGCGGCATAGCAGGCGCGCCTCAGCACTGGCGTAGTTGGCCAGGCCCCGCGCCACCTCGGCCCCGGCGGCGTCGCGAACCGCGATCACATCGCCGCGAGAAAACTCTCCCTCCACCGACACCATGCCGATCGGCAGCAGGCTCTTGCCATCGGCGCGCAAGCGCGCCGCAGCGCCCTCGTCGACGGTGACCGCACCGCGCAATTGCAGATGGTCGGCCATCCACCGCTTGCGGGCCTGGCTTTTCTGGGTCGGTGCAACCAACAACGTGCCGATGGCCTCACCCTGGAACAGACGCAGCAGTGCGTCGGGCTCGCGACCCCAGGCGATGACGGTCGAAGCCCCTGACCCCGCGGCCCGCTTGGCCGCGAGAATCTTGGTGATCATGCCGCCCTTGCCCAGGCTGGAGCCTGCGCCGCCGGCCATGGCCTCGAGCGCCGGGTCGCCGGCGGCGGCTTCGTGCACGAAGGTGGCAGACGGGTCCTTGCGCGGGTCGGCGGAGTAGAGGCCCTTCTGGTCGGTCAAGATGACCAGCACATCGGCCTCCACCAAATTGGCCACCAAGGCACCCAGGGTGTCGTTGTCGCCGAACTTGATCTCGTCGTTGACGACGGTGTCGTTCTCGTTGATGACAGGCAGCACCTGGTGCGCCAGCAGCGTGATCAGCGTCGAGCGAGCATTGAGATAGCGCTCGCGGTCAGCGAGGTCGGCATGCGTGAGCAGCACCTGAGCCGAGCCCAGACCGTTTTCGC
>NZ_JARXAB010000063.1 GCF_029866045.1 Ramlibacter sp.
GGGCACCCAGCCGCCACAGCCCTCCTGGGGACGCATGTTGGCCGAGGCCCAGACGCTGCTCTTTCAGGCACCGATGCTGGATGTCTACCCCGGGGTAGCCATCGCGCTGGCGGTGCTGGGCCTGAACCTCCTGGGCGACGGCCTGCGCGACCTGTTCGACCCCAAGCTGGCGCGTCGGCGCTGATTTTCCCAACACCATGACGACGCCCCTTCTGTCCGTCACCGACCTGCGGGTCGTGCTGCGCACCGCCCGGGGGCCGGCGGTGGCAGTGCGCGACCTGTCCTTCACGCTGGCGCCGGGTGACACCTTGGGCCTGGTGGGAGAGTCCGGCTGCGGCAAGTCGCTCACCGCGCTGGCGCTGATGGGCCTGCTCGCTGAGGGTGCGCAGGTCAGTGGCAGCATCCGCCTGAACGGCCGCGAGCTGGTCGGCCTGCCCGAGCGCGAGATGGCTGCGCTGCGCGGCGACCGCATCGCGATGGTCTTCCAGGAGCCCATGACCGCGCTCAACCCGGTGCACACGGTGGCCCGGCAGGTGGCCGAGCCGCTGCGCCTGCACAAAGGCTTGAATGCCGCCCAGGCTCGGGCCGAGGCGATCGCCCTGCTCGATCGGGTCGGCATTCCCGATGCCGCGCGCCGCGCCGACGCTTACCCGCACCAGTTCTCCGGCGGGCAGCGCCAGCGCATCACCATCGCCATGGCCCTGGCCTGCGGGCCCGACCTGCTGATCGCCGACGAGCCGACCACCGCGCTGGATGTGACGGTGCAAAAGCAGATCCTCGATCTGGTGCGCGGCTTGGTGGCCGAGCGCGGCATGGCACTGATCCTGATCTCGCATGACCTAGGCGTGATCGCCCAGAACGTGGCCCGGATGGTGGTGATGTACGGCGGCAGCCAGGTCGAAACCGGCCCGACCCGCGAGGTCTTCGCGCACCGCCGCCACCCCTACACCCAGGGCCTGTTCGCCGCCCGCCCAGCGCTCGTGGCGGTGCATCGGGCGCGCGGCACGCGGCTGCCCACCATCCCCGGCACGGTGCCGGAACTGGCCGACCTGCCGCCCGGCTGCCCCTTCGCTGGCCGCTGCGCCTGGACAGCTCCAGACTGCCATGTCACGCCACCGCCTGCAATCGACATAGGGCCCGGTCACCAGGCACGCTGCCTGCGGCTGGACCAGGTGCCCAGCGTGGGGGTGGAGGCATGAACACGCCGCTGCTGCAGGTAGAAAACCTGGTACGCCATTACCCGCTGCCGCGCGAGCGCCTCCTGCAGCCGCCCCCGGTGGTGCAGGCCTTGCGCGGGGTGAGCTTCACCTTGCAGGCCGGGCGCAGCCTGGGCATCGTGGGCGAGTCCGGCTCGGGCAAGTCCACCCTAGCCCGTCTGGTCATGGCCCTGGACCAACCCACCGCAGGCCGGGTGCTGCTCGATGGCCGCGACCTGCACACCCTGCCCCGCGAGACATTGCGCCGCGCCAGACGCGACTTCCAGATGGTGTTTCAAGACCCCTATGGCTCGCTCGACCCGCGTCAGACGGTGGCGCGCATCGTGACCGAACCACTGGCGGCCCAGGGCGAGCGGGACCGGACGGCCCTGCGCCGGCAGGCCAGCGAGGTGATCGAGTCGGTGGGCCTGCGCGCCAGCGACCTGGACAAGTACCCGCACGAATTTTCTGGCGGCCAGCGCCAGCGCATCGCGATCGCACGGGCCCTGGTAACCCGACCACGCCTGATCGTGGCCGACGAGCCCGTGAGTGCGCTCGATGTGTCGGTGCAGGCCCAGGTGCTCAACCTGCTTCAGGACCTGCAGGCCCAGTACGGCGTGACCTACCTCCTGATCAGCCATGACCTGGCGGTGGTGCACCATCTGTGCGATGAGGTCGTCGTCCTCTACCAAGGACAGGTGGTGGAGCAGGGACCGCCCGAGCGCCTGTTCGCCGCACCCGAGCACCCCTACACCCGCCAATTGCTCGACGCCGTACCCCGGGCCGAGCCCCCGCCCGCAGTGGGCACGCAGACCCAGCGCGCGGCGCTATAGTCTCCCCGGATTGCCCTTAGCCGTTCACCGACCCATTCATAAAGAGGAGAGTGATTTCATGAAGCGACGCAGCCTACTCACCCACTCGGCCAGCCTGGCCGCCCTTGCAAGCCTCCCGGCCGGCGCCCTGGCCCAGAGCCGCAAAGACAGCATGACTCTGGGCATGGCCCTGGAGCCGCCGGGCCTGGACCCGACCGCCGGCGCTGCCTCCGCCATTGCCGAGATCACCCAGTACAACATTTACGAGACCCTCACCAAGATCAACCCCGACGGCAGCGTTTCCCCGCTGCTGGCCGAGAGCTGGGAAGTCTCGCCCGACCTGCGCACTTACACCTTCCGTCTGCGCAAGGGCGTGAAGTTCCACAACGGCGAGGCCTTCAACGCCCAGACCGCCAAGTTCTCCTTCGTCCGCGCTGGCGCCGAGAAGTCGACCAACAAGGACAAGCGCACCTTCGCCACAATGGAAGTCGTGCAGGCGGTGGACGACCACACCCTGGTCATCGTGAACAAAGAGCTGGACCCAGACTTCCTCTTTCTCATGGGCCAGGCAACTGCGATCATGGTCGAGCCCAAGAGCGCAGACACCAACGCCACGAAGCCGGTCGGCACCGGCCCCTTCACCCTGGACAACTGGGTCAAGGGCTCCTCGGTGAGCCTGAAGAAATGGGACGGCTACCGCAACGCGGCGGCGATCAAGCTCAAGCGGGCCAACTTCCGCTTCATCTCCGACCCGGCTGCCCAAGTCGCGGCCCTGCTGGCTGGCGACATCGACGCCTTCCCGCGCGTCACACCGCGCAGCGTGCCCCAGTTCAAGGACAACCCGCGCTACCAGGTACAGGTGTCTGGCTCGCGCGCCAAGACCATCCTGGCAATGAACAACAAGAAAAAGCCGCTCGACGACGTGCGGGTGCGCCGCGCAATCGCCGCTGCCATTGACCGCAAGGCGGTCATTCAGGGCGCGGGCGACGGCTACGGCGCGCCTATCGGCAGCCACTACGTGCCCGGCTCGGTGGGCTATATCGACACCACCGGTATCAACCCCTATAACCCGGAGAAGGCCAAGGCACTTCTCAAGGAGGCCGGGGTCACCAACCTCGAGCTGACCATCACCCTGCCCCCGCCGCCCTACGCGCGCCAGGGCGGCGAGGTCATCGCCGCAATGCTGGCCAAGGTGGGCATCAACGCCAAGCTGCAAAACGTCGAGTGGGCGCAGTGGCTGTCGGGCGTGTTCGGCAACAAGAACTACGACCTGACCATCATTTCGCACGTCGAGCCCTTCGACATGGGCAACTTCGCCAAACCCGACTACTACTGGAACTACCAGTCGCCCAAGTTCAACGACCTGTACAACAAGTACAAGAACTCGCCGCGCGCCCAGGACCGCACCAAGCTCATGGCCGACATCCAAAAGCTCCTGGCCGAAGATTGCGTGCATGGCTTCCTGTACCAGCCGCAATGGGTGACGGTTGCCAACAAGGGCGTGCGCGGGCTGTGGAAAGACATGCCGGTGTTCGTCAATGACCTGTCCACCCTGGGCTGGGCCTGAGCGGGCTCGCATCGACACGTTTCACGCGTGACGGCCCTGCATGACCTGACCGCCACCGAGATGGTGGCGGGCTACCGCGCGGGCACGCTCTCGCCGGTGGAGGTGACGCAGGCGGTCCTGGCGCATATCGGGCGCTGGGAGCCGCACCTGCAGGCGCTTTACCTGCCCCGGCCCGAGCAGGCCCTGGCCCGGGCGCGCGAGAGCGAAGCCCGCTGGCGCGCCGGCCAGCCGCTGGGGCCGATCGACGGGGTGCCGCTGACGCTGAAGGAAAACATCGCCACCGAAGGCGACCCCATGCCCCTGGGCACGCGCGCGGTGCCGCTCACACCGCAAGCCGCCGACGCACCACCGGCGGCCCGGGTACGCGAAAGCGGCGGCGTGCTGTTGGCCAAGACCACCATGCCCGACTACGGCATGCTGTCCTCGGGCCTGTCGAGCTTTCACCCGCTCACCCGCAACCCCTGGGACCTGCGCATGAACCCGGGCGGCTCGAGTGCCGGTGGCGGCGCGGCAACAGCGGCCGGCTACGGCCCGCTGCATGTAGGCACTGACATCGGCGGCTCGCTGCGCCTGCCGGCCAGTTGGTGCGGGATCTACAGCCTCAAGCCCAGCCTGGGTCGCATCCCAATCGACCCACCCTACACCGGCCGGGTGGCCGGGCCCATGACCCGCACCGTGGCAGACGCGGCTCTGTTCATGCAGGTGCTGTCCCGCCCCGACTGGCGTGACAGCATGAGCCTGCCCGCGCAGGACATTGCCTGGCAGGCCGCCGAGGCCGGCCCCGAGCGTCTGAAGGGCCTGCGTATCGGCTTGCTGATGGAGGCCGGTTGCGGCCTGCCGGTGGCGCCCGAGGTGGCGGACGCGGTCCAGATGGCGGCGCGCCTGTTCGAACAAGCCGGCGCCCATGTGGTGCCAATGCAGCCCTTCATGACGCCCGCGCTGCTCGATGGCATGGACCACGCCTGGCGGATGCGCTCGAATGTGGACCTGCAGGCGCTCACGCCAGCCCAGCGCGAAAGCATCCTGCCCTTCATCCGTACCTGGGCGGAGAGTGCGCAGGGCATGGATGGCGCCACGACTTTCCGCGCCTTCCACCAGTTTCACCTCACCCGGGTGGCGGCGGTGCAGGCCTGCCAGCCCTACGACTACGTCCTCTCGCCGGTGGCGCCGGTGACCACCTTCCCCGCCGATTGGGCCATGCCGACCAACGACCCGCTGCGGGCGATGGAACACATCGGCTTCACTGTGCCCTTCAACATGTCGGAGCAGCCGGCGGCCTCGATCAACAGCGGCTACACGCAGGCAGGGCATCCGATTGGCTTGCAGATCGTCGGCCAGCGCTTTGACGACTTGGGGGTGCTGCAGGTGTCGTCGGCCTTCGAGAAGATGCGCGGGCCGCAGCGGGACTGGCCGCAAGCTCCCTTGCAAGCACCTGCGTAACTTCCCACTCGAGCCTGCATGGTGGCTTGCCTCACCGGCGAACGGGCGGGCGGGCGAACGAGCGAACAGGGAAGGTCAGCGCACAAAAGAAAACGGGCCTCGCGGCCCGTTTTCTTGGCGTCAGCCGCGCGCCGCGTGCACCTTGTCCATGAGCCGCTGCTGCACCTCGGGCGAGACGAACTTGTCGACCTCGCCGCCGAGCGTGGCGATCTCGCGCACGAAGGTGGAGCTGATGAACTGGTACTTGTCGCCCGGGGTGAGAAAGACGGTCTCGACGTCCGGCATCAGGCTGCGATTCATGCCGGCGAGCTGGAATTCGTAGTCGAAGTCGGTCACCGCGCGCAGGCCGCGCACCATGGCCTTGCCGCCGCGGGCGACGACGAAGTCGCGCATCAGGCCAGAGAAGCTCTCGACCTGCACCCTCGGGTAGGGCTTGACCGCCTCGCGCACCATGTCCATGCGCTCCTCCAGGCTGAACAGGGCCTTTTTGTGGTGGCCGGCGGCCACCGCCACGATGAGGGTGTCAAAAAGCTGGGTGGCGCGGCGCACCACGTCCTCATGCCCCAAGGTGATGGGGTCGAAGGTGCCGGGGTAGACGGCGATCACGGATTGGGCCACGGCGGTCTCCTGCACGGGGGCTTGCTGGTACGCGCCGGATTATGGGGCCTGCGCTACGGGGACAGACTCAGCCGCCGGCCGCGCCGCATCCACCCGCTCGAAGAGATGGGCATGCACCGCACCGGCCCGCAGATGCCGGCGCAGGGCCAGCCCGGGTGGCACCCGGTGCGCCGAGTCCGCATAGGCCGTGCCAGGCCTTGCGTCTGCCTCGGTCCAGGCCGCAGACGCCTCCAGGTACAGCCATCCGCCTGTACGCAGGGCGGGCAGGGCGGCGGCCAGGGCCGTGGCATAAAGCTCGGCCTCGAAGGGCGGGTCGAGCAGCACCAGGTCCAGGCTGGCCGGCGCCTGCCGCTGCAGCACCGTGATGCCGCTGGCGCGCACCACCTGGACCACCTGCGCGGCACCGGTCAGGCGCTGCACCACCGCCTGCAGGTCGCGGGCCTGGGCGGCGTCGTGTTCGACCAGGGTGACGCGGGCCGCGCCGCGCGAAGCGGCCTCGAGGCCGAGTGCGCCGGTGCCGGCAAAGGCGTCGAGCACCTGCCAGCCCACGAGGTCCTGACCGAGCCAGTTGAACAGGGATTCGCGCACCCGGTCCGGCGTCGGCCGCAGGCCTGGCCGGTCGGCCACCGGCAGCCGGGTGCGCTTCCACAGGCCACCGATGATGCGCACCTCGTGCGGGGCGCGCTGCGCCGCTGCGGGCGCAGTGTGAGCGGTACGTCGGGGAGCGGGAGCAGCCATGGGCGCAGAGCTTAACGGCAAGCCGGAGCGGGCCAGGAAGGCGCCGGGTCGTGGCCGTGTTGGCGCCCTCCGAACCCCTGGCCCTACAGCCTCAAGAACGGCCTCAAGGCGCGGGCCGCGGGGTGGCAGGCGCGTCCAGACGGGCGGGCTTGGCTCCCACGACGACGGTCACCATGCGCTCGGGCTGCAGCTTGCGGGCGAAGGCGGCGCGCACCTGCTCGCCGGTGATCGCCTCGACCTTGGCGGTCCAGGTGTCGAGGTAGTCCAGGGGCAGGTCGTTCCAGGCCATCGCCGCC
>NZ_JARXAB010000097.1 GCF_029866045.1 Ramlibacter sp.
CATGCGCGGCGACAAGGAGGACGGCCACGGCACCGACGCCACGATGACCATGGACCAACTGCTGACCGACCCCGATCAAGCGGCCGACTTCGTGCGCCGCACCCAGCTCGACGCGCTGGCGATTGCCATCGGCACCAGCCACGGTGCCTACAAGTTCACCCGCAAGCCCACCGGCGACATCCTGGCCATCGACCGCATCAAGGAGATCAGCCGCCGCCTGCCCAACACGCATCTGGTGATGCACGGCTCGTCCTCCGTGCCGCAGGACCTGCTGGCCACCATCCGCCAGTACGGCGGCAACATGAAGGAAACCTATGGCGTGCCGGTCGAGGAGATCCAGAAGGCGATCCAGTTCGGCGTGCGCAAGATCAACATCGACACCGACCTCCGCCTGGCGATGACCGGCGCGGTGCGCAAGTTCCTAGCCGAGAACCCCGAGAAGTTCGACGCGCGTGAGTGGCTCAAGCCCGCGCGCGAGGCGGCCTACAAGATCTGCCGGCAGCGCTACGTTGAGTTCGGTTGCGAAGGCCAGGCCGGCAAGATCGAGGGGGAGAAGCTACAGGTGGTGGCGCAGAAATACGCGCGGGGCGAACTCGCGCAGGTCGTCCAGTAGGAACCCCTCCGCCAGGCTGCCGGCGGACAGTTGCCGCTGCACATGCGAGGCAATCGCGGCCTGCCCCACTGCTTGCGCCATGCCCATGGCAGCGATCGGATTTTCAAAGGCCATAGGGCGCCCCAAGAAAAGGCCTGCTAGGCCTCCCAACCGAGCCCGCAGAGGGCTGTCGTACGCGAGATGCTGGCGGATAGAACGGAGTGGTAGAGATGAATCACGCCAGGCGGCCTACTGCCTGCTGCAGACATGTGAGCAAACGCAAGGCCGCGGGCGGCAGAGGGCGAGCCTTGAGCCAGGTCACCCCGATGGGTCGGCGCGGGTCGGGCAGGTCCAGCGGCAAGATGGCCAATTGGCCGCTGCGCGCCAGCGGCCGGGCCACCAAGCGCGAGAGCAGGCCCACCGCGTCGGTCTTTTGCAGGTAGCCGGCGATCACGCTGTTAGACAGGGTCTCCACCGCGTCCAGAGGCAGCGCCATACCGTGCTGTCGCAGTGCCACCTCGAGCGGCTCGCGCGCCAAGGAGCCCGCGGGCGGCAGCACCCAGGGGTAGTCTTGCAACTGCTGCCATTGCAGCTTGCGCCGACGCGCCAGCGGATGCCCCTCGCGCACCACCAGCTGGTTGAGCCCGTCGTAGAGAACCTCCTCGCTCACGTCGTCTGCGGCGCGGGTCATCAGGCGCCCCACCAGCAGGTCCAACTCGCCGCCGCGCAGCAGCGGCAGCAGGCGCTCCATCGGGCCCTCGTTGACCATCACCTGGCTGGTGGGCCAATCGCCCTTGTAGGCGGCCAGCGCGTCGGGCAGCAAGGCGGTGGTCACCGCGGGCAGAGCGCCGACACGGATCTTGGCCGCAGCGCCGGTTTGCAGGGCATGCAATTCCTCGCGGGCCTGATCGAGGCCTGCCAACAGCCCATTGGCATGGCGCACCAGGCACTCGCCATAGGCATTCGGGGTGACACCGCGGGCGTGCCGTTCAAATAGGGCCAGACCCAGGCCTTTTTCCAGCTCGCCCAAAGAGAGTGAGACCGCCGGCTGCGAGAGGTTCAGGCTGGCGGCGGCGCGGCCGATATGGCGATGCCGGTCGAGCGCCACCAGAAGCTGCAGGTGGCGCGGCTTCAAGTTGGCGCGGATGAACCAATCGGGCTGGAGCATCAATCAGGCCGCTTCATAAGGATGTCAAATGATAAAGCCGAAAAATCTCTCTTTTTCTTTTTGAAGATCCTGCGCACAATGCTTCCTGTTTGCAAAAAAACTGAGCGTTGCCCCGAGCAACGCCTTCCCAACCCTGGAGACTCAGAACATGGCCCTTCCCTGGCCGGTGGTGGATACACACTGCCACGTGATCGCCCCCGACACCGCGCGCTACCCACTGCAGCCCATGGGCGGCAAGCAGTCCGACTGGTCACGCGAGCGCCCGGTGGACGCCGCCGGCATGATCGCGGCCATGGCCGAAGCCGGCGTGGCCCAGGCGGTGCTGGTGCAGGCCTCGACCTGCTACGGGCACGACAGCAGCTACACGCGCGATTGCGTGCAGGCCCAGCCGGGGCGCTTCATCGGCGTCTACTCCATCGACCTGCTTGCGCCAGACGCGGTGCAGCAAGCTGCGCAGTGGCAGTCCCAAGGTATGGCCGGGATGCGGTTTTTTGTGGCAGGCCATTCGATGGCCCATCACGATCTGCGCCTGGACGACCCACGCGCTGAGGCGGTGTGGCGTTACGCCAGCGACCAAGGCATCCCCGTGTGCGTACAGATACGCGCCGGCGGCCTGCCCCAGCTCGAAGCGGTCCTGACGCGCTTTCCCCAGGTCACTGTCTTGCTCGACCACCTCGCGCGCCCCACCCTGGAAGACGGGCCGCCCTACGCCCAAGCCGACTCGCTGTGGGCGCTGGCGCGCTTTCCCCGCCTCAATTTCAAATTGACCACCCACAATTTCCTGGAGTCGGCCCAGGGACGCAGCACGCCGCAGGTCTTCTGCGAGGCAGCGGTGCGTCGCTTCGGCGCTCAGCGCCTGGCCTGGGGCTCCAACTTCCCGGCATCTGCCGGCGGGCTGAGCCATCAGCTCAAGCTCGCGCTCGATGGCACGGCCACTCTGTCCGACGAGGACCGCGCGTGGATTTTCTCGGGGACGGCCCGTCGTCTCTACCCCTCGCTGGGCCTGGGCCCTCAGTGACGGGCGTAGCCATGCCCTCCGAGCCACCGGTTCTCAAGACCCTGCTGGGCGACTATGCGAACACGCGCGCCCTGCGCGCGGGTCGCCTGCCGAACGAGCTGTTCAGCCTGGACTACGACCCGGTCAAGACCCCCAACCGAGCCTTCAAGCGGGTGGTGCGCGAGTTGTCCTTCGATGTCGCCGAGCTGGCCTTGGTGACCTACTTGCAAGCGCGCGCCTATGGCAAGCCCTTGGTGCTGATGCCTGCGGTGATCGGCGCTGGGCGCCACCAGCACCACTGCCTGGTATGCCATGTCGATCGCCCCCTCACAGCCAGCCAGTTGCAAGGGCGGCGCGTGGGCATCCGCGCCTACGCGCAGACCACCGTGACCTGGGTGCGCGGCATCGTCTCGGACGACTATGGGGTCAACCTGGACGGCGTGCACTGGGTGACGGCCGAGGACGGCCACCTGGCTGAATTTCCCGATCCAGCGGGCGTGGTGCGCGATGATTCCGGCCGCAACGCCTTTGAATCCTTGGTCGCGGGAGACCTGGATGCAGCCATCATCGGCACCGACCTGCCCGACGACCCCCGGCTGGTTCCCATCCTGCCGCAGCCCCATCAGGCGGCCCAGACCTGGGCCCAGCGCCACGGGTTGATCCCTATCAACCACATGGTGGTGGTGAGAGAGGATCTGTGTCGCAAGCGGCCTGACATCGTGCGGGCTGTCTACCAGACCCTGCTGGCGAGCAAGGCAGAGGCCGATGCCCAGCGCCCTTCGGACCAGCCGGATCTCACCCCCTTCGGTGTCGAGCCCAATCGGCAAGCCCTGGAGGTGCTGATTCGCTACGCACATGAACAGCGGCTGATCCCGCGCCGCTTTTCGGTCGACGAGATTTTTGAGGACTTCCACCAGATCACGGGCCTATGAGGGCCCAACCGATCCCACCCACTAGGAGACAACGATGAAACGCAGAGACCTGCTGGCCGCCTCGGGCGGCTTGGCCCTGGGGCTTCCCCTGGGCGCCCTGGCCCAGAGCGGCGGCGCAACCGGCCGCATCGTGGTGCCCTTCGCCGCAGGCGGCGCCCGCGAGGCCCCAGCCCGGGCCATCCAGCAGGAACTGGGCACCGAGACCGGGCAGACCTGGATCATCGAAGCCAAGCCCGGTGCAGGCGGCGCCATCGGCACGGTGTCGGTGGCCAAGGCTGAACCGGATGGCCGCACCCTGCTGATGGCAGCCTCTAGCCATTTCGTCACTGCGGCCATGGGCGCGACGCCCAACTACGACCCGATCAAGGACTTCCAGGTCGTGGCCAACCTGGGCGACCAGAACCACTTGCTCCTGGTGAGCGCCGAGGTGCCGGCCCGCACGGTGGCCGAGTTCATCCAGCTGGCCAAGTCGAAGCCGGGTCAGCTCAATTACGGCTCGGCCGGCGTGGGCAGCTCCACCCACCTGGCCATGGCCTACTTCGTGAAGGCCGCGGGCATCGACGTGATGCATGTGCCCTACAAGGGCACGGCCGAAGCCGTGACCGATGTGGGCGCGAACCGGGCGCAGGCGGTGATCGTGCCCACCGCGGGATCTGCAGCCTTCCGCAACGACCCGCGCTATCGCATGCTGGGGATCACTGGCCGCAAGCGCAACCCGCTGCTGCCCAACGTGCCGACGATCGCCGAGTCGGGGTTGCCCGGGTTTGAGTTCGAGTCCTGGTACGGGCTGATCGGTCCGGCGGGCATGCCCCGCGCCACGGTCGAACGCCTGAACGCTGCCGTCAACAAGGTGGCCGCAACCAAGGTGGTGCAGGACCGGCTCCTGGCCCTGGGGCTGGAGCCGAGCCCGATGTCGGTCGACGCCTTCAACTCCGCATTCCTCAAGGACCGCGACCTGATGTACCGCATCGTGAACGACGTCGGGCTGGCCAAGAAGGGCTGATGCCGCAGGGGCGACGCCCCGGTTTGCGCGACAGTTAATCTGTCGCGAAAACTACCAGCGAAACGCTTGCGCGACACTTTAATTGTCGCAATACTCCGTCTCTTGCGACACAAAGAGACGGCCCATGCCTCGCGTCACGCCCTCCCAGGAACTGGATCACCTCGCCCAGCTTGTCGGCACCACTGCCGACGGTGTGAGCATTGACGCGTTGTCCCGGCACCTGGGTGGTGGCCTGCATCGGCGCACGCTGCAACGCAGGCTGGCACTGCTGGTGGCGCAGGGGCGGGTCCTGGCGCGCGGGGTGGGGCGCGGCGTTCGCTACCTCCCGGGGGGCAGTGCAGTGCTCTCGAATGCGCTGGCGCAATCGGCGGTGTCGGCTGTATCGGCCACTTCAGCCATGCCAGACCTGTCTGCCTCATCGGCTCACCGACCCCACGAGCGAGGCGACTTCCCGGCCACGCGCCTGCGCGCCCTGGAGCCGCCCCCAGCGCCCGACTACGTGCCCACCAGCCCGGAGGGGGCACAGATCCGCGCCTATGTCGGCCAGCCCCGCTCGCTGCGCCGCCCAGTGGGCTACCGCCTCGCTTTTCTGGAGGCCTACCAACCGAACCACACGCCCTACCTGCCCGAGGCGCTTCGCCGCCAGTTGCACAGCATGGGCCGCTCGCCCGTGGACCAGGCAGCAGCAGGCACCTTTGCCCGCGACATCCTGAACCGCTTGCTGATCGATCTCTCCTGGGCCTCTTCGCAGCTCGAAGGCAACACCTACAGCCAACTCGATACCGAGCGCCTCATCGAGTTCGGCCAGGCCGCAGAGGGCAAGAACAGCATCGAAACCCAGATGATCCTTAATCACAAGGAGGCCATCGAGTTCCTGGTCCTGGGTGCCGAGACCACCGGGGTCGACAGGCAGACACTGATCGCCCTGCATGCCTTTCTGTCCAACGGTCTGATGGCCGACCCTGCTGCGGTGGGCTGCCTGCGAACGCGCGCGGTGGGCATCGGCGGCAGCGTCTACTTGCCCCTCTCACAACCCCAGGTAGTCGATGAGGTGTTTGGGGTCGTGGTGCAAATGGCGGCCGACATCACCGACCCGTTCGAGCAGGCCTTTTTTCTCATGGTGCACCTGCCCTATCTGCAGCCCTTCGAAGACGTGAACAAGCGGGTCTCGCGACTGGCCGCCAACATCCCGCTGATTCGCCACAACCTCTGCCCGCTGTCCTTCCTGGACCTGCCCGCGCAGGCCTACACCGACGCGATGCTCGGGGTTTACGAGCTCAATCAGGTGGCGCTGCTGCGCGACGTGTTCATTTCGGCCTACGAGCGCTCCTGCCAGCAGTACGTGGCGGTGCAACAGAACATGGGCACACCGGACGTGTTTCGCCTGCGTCACTGGAAGCCGCTTCGCGGAGTGGTCGCGGCCATCGTGCGCGGCGACGAGGCGCTCACCCGACGCAATATTGCGCGTCACCTGCCTGGTGCTGTCCCGAAGGCCGATCGCGACCGTTTCATCGCGCTGGTTCAGACCGAGTTCGAATCCCTTCACGCGGGCAATTCGGTCCGGTTTGGCATTGGGCCGCTCGCGCTCGAGGCGTGGCAACGCCAGCACCCGAGACGCCGCTGAATCCAAGCCGATGGACCTGCCCGCGGGAAAACGCACACAAGACTGCAAGCGCATGAATCGAATGGAGACCCAACCATGCCCCGACTGATCCCTCCCCTGCGTCGCGCCCTGCTGCGGGCCAGCCTCGGTGTCTGCGCTTCATTCCTGGCGGCCAGCGCCTATTCGCAGCCTTCGCAGCCTCTGCAAGCTTCTGACGAACCCGATGCCGACCTGTTAGGCCGCGCAGCGGGGTACCCGGTGGCGCCAAGCCCGTTACGCGTCATGACGCCGACGTTCCAGTTGGGCTCCTGGTCTTCGTTGGACAAGGTGCCCGGCATTCGCAGTGCCTGGGTCGCCCGGCCCGCCCAGACCCGGACCCTGGCGCGCGCGGCGGCGCCTCCGCCGATCCGCTACCGGACTGAAGGCCAGCAACTGGCCCTCGAAGACTACCTGCGCCGCCATCGCGTCACCGGCCTGCTGGTACTGAAAAACGGCGAGATCGTGGCGGAGCATTACCGGTATGACCGCAACGACAAGCACCGCTTCCTCTCGGCCTCGATGGCCAAGAGCGTGACATCGCTCCTGATCGGTATGGCCCAGGCC
Organism: Ramlibacter sp.; assembly: GCF_029866045.1. Classification (GTDB taxonomy): domain Bacteria; phylum Pseudomonadota; class Gammaproteobacteria; order Burkholderiales; family Burkholderiaceae_C; genus Ramlibacter. The sequence continues at coordinate 6,899 of NZ_JARXAB010000097.1, forward strand.
AAGGGCCAGATCGCCTCGCTGGACGATCTGGCCGAGCGCTACGCGCGCGATCTGGCCGGCAGCCCCTACGGCGCTACCTCCATACGGCACCTGCTGCGAATGTCGTCCGGCCTCACATTCACCGAGCGCTATGACGGCAAGGACGATGTGGCCCGCCTGAATCAGGCCAGCCACAGCGGCAAGCCCACCGTGCCCGAGGTACTTCGCTCGATCACCGCGCGCCACGCCCCGCCGGGCGAAAAATTCGTTTACGCCAGCGCTGAAACCGAAGTGCTGGGCCGGGTGCTCACCGCGGCCACCGGGCGCAACATGGCCGACCTCACCCGCGAGTGGCTCTGGGAGCCCCTGGGCGCCGAACAAGACGCTTTCTGGTGCACCGACCCGGCGGGGCAGGAGGGCGCTTACCACTGCTTCAACGCCACGCTGCGTGACTGGGGCCGCCTCGGCCTGCTGATGGCGCAAGACGGCCAGGTCGGCGAGCGCCAGGTGGTTCCACGTGACTATGTGCTGGAGGCCACCGATCCGGCCCGCCAGCCACTGGCCTTGCAGCCGTTACGGGCCACACCCTACCTCGGGTATGGGTACCAGTTCTGGTTGCTGCCGCTGAAGGAGCGTACCTTCGTCATGCAAGGGGTCTACGGTCAGGCGGTCTATGTGCAACCTTCATCGGGCATCGTGATGGTGCAGACCGCGGTCTGGCCCAACGCCAACGGGCAGCAGGACCCGCGGCCCCGCGTCGAGCGCAATGCGCTGTGGCTGGGGGTGTTGGAGTCGCTGGGTGGGAGCACCGCGCGGCGATGAGGGACCTACTTGGGGTCACTCAGTGCGTTGGACACCCGCAGGGAGGGAATGTCCACGATCTCGATCATGCGGTCTCAGGGCCTGCAGGGTGGGCCGATCACGCCCAGCGTGGCCTGGCGCGCGCTCAGGCCCCGTAGGGCCCGTGAATGCGCTCGTAGGCGGGCTCGTGGCGGGCGAATTGCGCCAACCAAGTCGCCAAGCGCGGGTGGCTCTCACGCCAGTTCACCTGCGTGCGCCGGTCCAGGAATTCGAGCGAGCAGGCCAAGCCGATCGACACCACGTCCGACACGCGCGGATCGGGCGGCGCAGCCTCGAAAGCCGTGAGGCAACGCAAGATCTTGCCGCGCTGGTAGTCGAGCCAAGGCTCGGACACGTGGGCAGCCTCGTGCCACTTCGCCTCGTAGACCACGAGGGCCGCTGCATCGGTGATGGCATCGGCCATGCGCGAGCGCGTTTGCAGAGCAAAGCGCTCCTCCCCCGACACGGGCAGCAGCCGCTCGGTGCCGGCGACGAACTGCAAAAACTCGATGATGACGCTGCTATCAAACAGCGAGGAGCCGTCGGCGCGCACCAGGCAGGGCATCTTGCCGATCGGGTTTTGCTGCCGCAGGGTGTCTTGCGGGTCGGCGACATCGGTCGGCTCCACCGTGACCCTATCCCCCAGACCCACGACCTCGGCGGCCATGCGCACCTTGCGCCCGACGGGAGAGGTCAAGGTGGTGCGGAGAATGAAGCGTTCAGGCGCGGACATCGCGGGATCCTTCCTTGTGTGGCGTGGCCGCTTGCGGTGGCCACAAAGTTCAGGGCTTGTGGTGACTCAGCGCGTTGGACACCAGCTTGGAGGTGATGTCCACGATCTGGATCATGCGGTCGTAGGGCATGCGCGTCGGACCGATCACGCCCAGCGTGCCCACCACCTGGCCGTCGACCTCGTAGGGCGCGCTCACTACCGAGAGCTCCTCGAAGGGCACGACCTGGCTCTCGCCACCGATGAAAATGCGCACGCCCTCGGCCTGGCTGGACACGTCGAGCAGGCGCATCAGCTGGGTCTTCTGCTCGAAGAGGTCAAAAGCCCGACGCAGCTGGCCCATGTCGCTGGAGAAGTCGCTCACCGCCAGCAGGTTGCGCTCGCCGGAAATCACCACCTCGTCCTGCGCCTGGGTAAGGGCCTCGGAGCTGGCTTCGACCGCGGTCTGCATCAGGTTGGCGATTTCGCCGCGCAGGCTGTCGACCTCACCCCGAAGCCGCTCACGCACCTGCTCGATCTCGAGCCCGGCGTAATTCGCGTTGAGAAAGTTGGAGGCCTCAATGAGTTGCTGTTGGCTGTACTCGTGCTCAGTGAAGACGACACGGTTTTGCACATCACCAGCCGGCGAGACGATGATGACCAGGTAACGCCGCTCCGACAGCCGCAAGAACTCAATGTGGCGGAACACCGAGCTGCGGCGCGGCGCCATGACCACACCGACGAAGTGCGAGAGGTTGGACAGCAGCTGGGCAGCGTTGGCAATGACCCGCTGCGGCTGGTCGGCCGCCAGGCTGGGCGCGGTGAGATGCTCACGCTGGGCGGTGAGCATGGTGTCGACAAAAAGGCGGTAGCCACGGGCGGTGGGGATGCGACCGGCCGAGGTGTGGGGGCTGGCAATCAGGCCCAGCGCCTCCAGGTCCGACATGACATTGCGGATGGTGGCCGGCGAGAGCTCCAGGCCGGAGGCGCGGGAAAGCGTACGCGAGCCCACGGGCTGCCCGTCGGCGATGTAGCGCTCAACGAGGGCTTTGAGCAGCAACTTGGCGCGGTCGTCGAGCATCATGAACAGCCTGACACGATTTTAGTGATGTAATTTGTCCATGATGTCACGGTACCGCCATGTCGCGTTGATCGGCAAATATCCGACCGCCGGAAACGGCAGCGGAACGCCACGCGCTGCACTGGAGGATATTTCGCAGTTCCTGCTGGCGCAAGGCTGCGATGTCACCTTCGACAAGGACACAGCGTCCCACAGTGGCATCCAGGGCCATTCGGTGCTGGACATCGCTGGCATCGGCGCCGAATGCGACCTGTGCGTGGTGGTCGGCGGCGACGGCACCATGCTGGGCGTGGGCCGGCAGCTGGCCCGGCACGACATCCCCCTGGTGGGCATCAACCAGGGCCGTCTGGGTTTCATCACCGACATTGCGCTCGAGGGCTACCGCGAGGCGCTGTCCCCCATCCTGCGCGGCGAGTCCGACGAGGAGCGTCGTAGCCTCATGCACGCACGGGTGCTTCGTGACGGCCACTGCGTCTTCGACGCCCTGGCGATGAACGACGTGGTCGTCAACCGCGGCGCCACCTCTGGCATGGTCGAACTGCGGGTGGAGGTGGACGGGCATTTCGTGGCCAGCCAGCGCGCCGACGGCCTGATCGTGGCCACCCCCACCGGCTCCACCGCCTACGCGCTGTCGGCCGGCGGCCCCATGCTGCACCCTTCAGTGAGCGGCTGGGTGCTGGTGCCCATCGCCCCGCACGCGCTGTCGAATCGGCCGCTGGTGCTGCACGACGCCAGCGAGGTCGCCATCGAGGTGGTGGCCGGCCGCGACGCCAGCGCCAGCTTCGACATGCAATCCCTGGCCTCCCTGCTGCACGGCGACCGCATCCTGGTGCGCCGCTCCCAATACCAGGCGCGCTTCCTGCACCCGCGCGGCTGGAGCTACTTTGACACCTTGCGCAAGAAGCTGCACTGGAACGAAGGCGGCGTCGGCGCGGGATGAACGGGGATATGGTCACATGAGCCTTCGCCGAATCGCACTGCGTGACTTCGTCATTGTCCATGCGCTCGAGCTTGATCTCTCCAGCGGCTTTTCCGTGCTCACCGGGGAAACTGGCGCCGGCAAGTCCATCCTGATCGACGCGCTGCAGCTGGCCCTGGGCGCCCGCGCCGACACCGGCGTGGTGCGCGAAGGCGCGGCGCGGGCCGATATCAGCGCCGAGTTCGATCGTCCGCCCCAGCTGGCCGCCTGGCTGGAGCAGGCGGGCTTCGACGAGGGCGACACCCTGCTTTTGCGTCGGAGCATCGACGCCCAGGGAAAGAGCCGGGCCTGGATCAATGGCAGCCCCGCCACCGCCACCCAGCTGCGCGAGGCCGGCGACCTGCTGGTCGACATTCACGGCCAGCATGGCTGGCAAAGCCTCACCCGGCCCGATGCCGTGCGCAGCCTGCTCGATGGCTACGCCGGCATCAGCATGCACAAGCTCAGCGGCCTGTGGCAGGCCTGGCGCGCCGCGCAAAAGACGCTGGCCGAGGCCCGGGGCGCCCAAGACTCGCTTCAGCGCGAACGCGAGCGCCTGGCCTGGCAGATCGGTGAGGTCGATAAACTCGCGCCCGGCGCCGACGAGTGGGAAGAACTCAACGCCAGCCACACCCGCCTGGCCCATGCCCAGGGCCTGATGGACGCCGCCCGCAACGCGCTGGGCGCACTGGAGGGCCAGGAGGGCGCGGGAGAAGACAGCGCCCTCTCCCGGCTGGCCCGGGCCCAGTCGGCCCTCGCCGGTGAGGCCCATCTGGAACCCGAATTCCGCAGCATGGCCGATGTCCTCGCCTCGGCCCTGGCCCAGGCCGAGGACGCTGCCCACTCGCTGCACGCCTACCTGCGCCATGCCGACCTTGACCCGCAGCGCCTGGCCGAGCTCGACGAGCGCCTGGGCCTGTGGGTGTCGCTAGGACGCCGCTACAAGCGCCCGCCCGAGGAGCTACCAGCCGTGCTGGCCGGCTGGCGGCAGTCGCTCTCGCAGCTCGATGCCGCGGCCGACCTGCAGGCCCTGGAAGCCGCCCAAGAGCAGGCCCGGCGGGCTTGGCAGGCCGAGGCGCAACAGCTGTCCAAGGCCCGCGCCAAGGCGGCACCCAAGCTGGCGCAGGCCATCACCCAGGCCATGCAGGGTCTGGGCATGCAAGGCGGGCGCTTCGAGGTAGCCCTGGAAACATGCGAGCCCGCCGCCCACGGCCTAGAAGACGTGGCCTTCCTCGTGGCCGGCCACCCGGGCAGCACGCCGAGGCCGGTGGGCAAGGTGGCCTCGGGCGGCGAGCTGTCTCGCATCGCGCTGGCGATTGCGGTCACCACCAGCCGCCTGGGTGAGGCCCAGACCCTCATCTTCGACGAGGTCGACTCCGGCGTTGGCGGCGCAGTCGCCGAGACGGTGGGCCGGCTGATGAAGCAACTGGGCGTTGACCGCCAGGTGCTGGCCGTGACCCACCTGCCCCAGGTGGCCGCCTGCGCCGACCACCACCTGGTCGTTGCCAAGCAGTCCGACAAAGACGGTACCCGCAGCACGGTTGCGCCGGTCTCCGGCGAGCAGCGGGTGGCCGAGGTGGCCCGCATGCTGGGTGGCGAGCGCCTCTCGGGCACCACCCTCGCCCACGCCAAGGAAATGCTTGGCGACGGAGCCTCCCCATGACTTCGGCCGACAACGCGGGCGCGACAGGCGACGGGCAGGGTCCCGCACGAGTTCCCGCAGAGCCCCTCGAGCTGGTCCTGATCACCGGCATGTCTGGCTCCGGCAAGTCGGTGGTGCTGCGCGCCCTGGAGGACGCGGGCTACTACTGCGTGGACAACCTGCCGCCCGAGCTGCTGCTGTCTTTTGTCGACCTCGAGCAAGAGGTGGCTGCGCGCCGGGTGGCCATTGCCATGGACGTGCGCAGCGCCATCTCGCTGCCGCAGGTGCCGGCGCAGCTCCAGGCCCTCAAGTCTCGCGGGGTGCAGGTGCGCCCCCTGTTCCTGGACTCCAGCACCGACACCCTGGTGCGACGCTTCTCCGAAACCCGCCGCCGGCACCCGCTCTCGGGCGAGCTGGCGGCCGAAGCGGGCGCGGCTGCCCCAGCAGACAGGCAGCATGCGCTAATCGACGCGATCGAGCTCGAGCGCGAGCTACTGGCCGACCTGCGGGACCAGGCCCATGTAATTGACACCAGCGTGCTGCGCTCGGCCCAGCTCCAGGGCTATGTCAAGACACTGCTGTCTGCGCCAACGAGCCGGCTGACCCTGGTCTTCGAGTCCTTCGCCTTCAAGCGCGGCATTCCGGTCGACGCCGACTATGCCTTCGATGTGCGCATGCTGCCCAACCCGCACTACGAGCCGGCGCTGCGCGAACTCACCGGGCGCGACGCGCCGGTCGCCGACTTCCTGCGCGTCGACCCGGAGGTGGGACGGATGTTCAGCCACATCGAGCGCTTTGTGGACGAGTGGCTGCCCGCCCTGGCCCGCGACCACCGCAGCTATGTCACCGTGGCGGTGGGCTGCACCGGCGGGCAGCACCGCTCGGTGTACCTGGTCGAACGCCTGGCTGCCGCCTTCGCTGGCCGGTGGACCACACTCAAGCGCCACCGCGAACTCGACGGACATTGAGCGCGAGCGGGGGTCTGCGGCCCGCCGACTCCTCAGGCTTCTCCGGCCCCTCTTTCAAGTCGCAGCGTTACCAGGCTCAAGCAAGCACGGCGAGCGCCCTTGCCTCCAGCAGGCGCCGCACTGGCGCAGGGAGCCCCAGCGCGGGCCAGTCGGTAGCCGAAACCCAAGCGCCTTCAATCCCGAGCTGGGCCTTCGCCTCGAGGGAAATATGCACCGGGTGCAGGTGCAGATCCTTGTGCGTGAGCACATGGACAAAGGGCGCAAGGTCCTCGCGTGCAAACAGCGCGGACGTGGCGGGGCGCTCCGGTGCGTCCACCACCGCGAGCACTGCATCGAGTCCTCCGGCGGACTCGAACACCGGCAAGCAGTGCAAACCAGCCCAGATACCGGTACCCGGGCGCTTGGTGAGCCAGACCGCGCCATCGGTACGCTGCGCCAGCAGCAGCCACAGCGACTGCGCGCTGCGTTTGAGTTTGCGGGTACGCACCGGGAAGCGCTCTGGCTCACCTTGGCGCCGGCCCGCGCAGCCGGCCTGCAACGGACAGGCGGCGCAGCCAGGGGTGCGGGCCAGACAGACGGTCGCGCCCAGGTCCATCAGGCCCTGCGTGTAGGCCGGCATGTCCTGGCCGCACGTGGGCACCAGGTCCTGCGCCAGCGCCCAAAGGCGCTTTTCCTGCGCCGCCTGCGCCAGATCGCCATCAAAGGCGAGCACACGGGAAATCACGCGCTTGACGTTGCCGTCCAGGATGGCCACGCGCTCGTCAAAGCAAAAAGCTGCAATCGCCGCCGCAGTCGAGCGGCCGATGCCAGGAAGCGTCTGCAGGGCCTCGGCGCTGCCGGGGAATCGACCGCCGTGCAAGGTAGCCACCGCCTGCGCGCATCGGTGCAGGTTGCGGGCACGGCTGTAGTAACCCAGGCCGCTCCACAGGCCCAGCACCTCGTCCTCCGAGGCGGCGGCCAACGCTCCCACATTGGGAAAGCGTGCAAGAAAGCGCTCGTAGTAGCCCAGGACCGTGGCCACCTGGGTTTGCTGCAACATGATCTCGGACAGCCAGACCCGGTAGGGGTCGCGCGCGCCCTGCCAAGGCAGGCCACTGCGACCATGGGCACGCTGCCAGCGCACGACGCGCTCGGCCAGCGTGTTGTTGTCGTCAGGCGCCTTCATCGCTGGCATGTCGCGCAGTAGTAGGTGGCGCGCTGCCCCTGCAACAGGCGGCGGATTGGCTGCGCGCAAACGCGGCAGGGTTCGCCGGCCCGGTCATAGACCATGGCTTGCAACTGGAAGTAGCCGCTCTCGCCCCAGGCATTGGAGAAGTCGCGCAGGGTGCTGCCGCCGGCCTCCACTGCGCGCGCGAGCACTTGGCAGATGGCGGCATGCAGCCGCGTCGCCCGCGCCAGGCTGATGCGACTGGCGCGGGTGGTCGGGCGGATGCCCGCCAGGAACAAAGCTTCAGAGGCGTAGATATTGCCTACGCCCACCACCACATCCCCCGCGAGCAGCACCTGCTTGATCGGCGAGCGGCGCTGGCGCAGGCCGGCGTGAAAGACCTGAGGGTCGAAGTCCGGCCCCAGGGGCTCGACCCCGAGGCCGCCCAGGAGCTTGCGTGCCACCGGCGCGTCCTCGGCGTCGGCGTAGACCAAGGCGCCGAAGCGACGCGGGTCGTTCAGGCGCAGCGTGCCCCGGCTGGTGACGAGGTCAAAATGATCATGGGGACCGGGTGCCGGCAGAGTGCTGCTGAAATTGAGGCTGCCGGACATGCCCAGATGGACCAGAAGCAGGCCCGCGTCCAGGTCCACGAGCAGGTACTTGCCGCGGCGGCGCACGCCCTGCACCTGGCGGCCCGCCAGCGACTGCGGGTCACAGCCCAAGGGCCAGCGCAGGGGCTTTCCCATACGCAATTGCAGCACTTTGCCGCCCGCAATGCGGTCGGCAAAGCTGCGGCGCGTGACTTCGACTTCTGGCAGTTCAGGCATGGGTGATCCATGCCGATTATGATGGTCCGCATGACTGAGCATCGCCCCGCAATGGGCAGGGCAGCGCCCACCCGCCCCACGTCCTCCCCGCCTTCGCCACTGCGATTTGCGTGGGCTCCGGTGCTCGCCTGCCTGCTGGCGCCAAGCGCCAGCGCCCTGGCCCAGACACCCGCAACGCCTGCGCGCCCCGCTGCGGCGGCTGCGTCCGCATCGCCTGTCCAATCCTCCGCCCTCACCGCCGAACTGTTCTACCAATTGCTGGTGGGCGAAATGGCCGCCCGCAACAACGATCCCGGAGGCGGCTTCCAGATGATGCTCGACGCCGCCCGCCGCAGCAACGACTCCGCGGTCTACCAGCGTTCCGTCGAAATCGCGCTGCAGGCACGTGCCGGCGAATCGGCGCTGCAGGCCGCGCGCGCCTGGAGGCAAGCCAAGCCCGACTCGCGCGAGGCAACCCGCTTCGTGCTGCAGATCCTGCTGGCCCTCAATCGGGTGGGTGAAACCGCCGAGCCGCTGCGCCAGCTTCTGGCCCTGAGCCCGCCAGCCGAACGCGCCACCACCCTGGCCTTGGTACCGCGCCTCTATGCCCGTGCCAGCGACAAGGCCCAGGCTCAGCGCCTGGTCGAGCAAGCCCTAGCAGACGCCGTCACCCGGCCGGAGACCGCCGGCCCGGCCTGGACCGCGATCGCCCGCATGCGACTGGCCGCAGGCCAGGAAGGGCCAGCGCTCGAGGCCGCCCAGCGTGCGCAGTCCGCCGCCCCCACCGACGAGGGGCCGGCCCTGCTCGCACTGGAGCTGATCGACCCGCGCCTGCCGCAGGCCGAAGCCCTGGTGCGCCGCTACCTCGATGGCGCCCAGGCCCGGCCTGAGGTGCGCCTGGCCTACGCACGCACCCTGCTGGAAGCGCAGCGCACGAGCGATGCCCGCCTGCAACTCCAGCTACTGACCCGGCAAAAAAGCGACTTCGCCGAGGCCTGGCTGGTGCAAGGGGTGCTCCAGGTTCAAGACAACCAGCTCGAGGCCGGCGAAGCTTCGCTGCAGAAATACCTGTCGCTCCTCCAGGCGGGCGGCCGCGCGCCAACCGAGGAGACCAACCGCGGCCTGGCCCAGGCCTACCTGGCGCTGGCCCAAGCCGCCGAGCGGCGCGGCGACCTAGCGCGGGCCTCGCAGTGGCTGGACCGCATCCCCGGCAGTGCAGACCTGCTGGCCACCCAGGTGCGCCGGGCCTCGGTGCTGGCGCGCCAGGGCCGGCTCGATGACGCACGCAAATTGCTGCGGGCACTGCCGGACCGCGACGCGTCCAGTGCCCGCGCCAAGGTCCTGGCCGAGGTTCACTTGCTTCGGGACAACCGGCAGGTTCAAGCGGCCTACGATCTGCTGTCCGAGGCGGTGGCGCGAAGCCCCGCAGACCACGAACTTCTCTATGAGCAGGCCACCACTGCGGAAAAGCTGGGTCGCCTCGACGAAATGGAACGCCTGCTCCGCCGGGCGATGGTTGCCAAACCCGACTTCCAGCACGCCTACAACGCCCTGGGCTACTCCTTGGCCGATCGCAACGTTCGCCTGCCGGAGGCGCGGGAGTTAATCCGCAAGGCCCTCGAGCTGGCCCCCGGCGATCCCTTCATCACCGACAGCCTGGGCTGGGTCGAGTTCCGCATGGGGAACAAGGCCGAGGCCCTGCGCCTGCTGGAACTGGCCTTTCGCGAACGACCCGACGCTGAAATCGCCGCTCACCTCGGCGAGGTCCTCTGGAGCCTGGGCAACAAGCCGCGTGCGCTCGAGATCTGGCGAGAGGGCCTGTCCATCAACCGCGAAAACGAGACCCTGCAGTCCACCCTCCGGCGTCTTCAAGTCAAGCCCTGAGAGGCTGCGGCTGCCCGCCCCCCCCACATGGCAAGCCCGCCGCCTGAGGCACAGGCACGAGACGCTCACACAAAACCGCCTGGGCACGATCCCCAAAACCTGCGCCCTCCGATGCACCTCCTGCCGACTCCCTTCCCAAGCGTCTGGCGATCCGCCCTGCGCGCGGTGGCCCTGGGTGTGTGCGTGGTGCTGGCGATGGCCCTCGTTGGCTGCGCTACGCCCCGTAAACCGGCCCTAGCGGCGGACCAACCGCAATGGATCGGCCGGCTGACCCTCAAGGTAGAGGACAACCCCCGGCTGTCCTTCAGCGCCGGTTTTGATCTACGGGGGTCAGCCCGCCAAGGTACGTTGGAGCTGGTCACCCCCCTGGGCAATACCGCCGCCCTCCTTGCATGGTCGGTCGCGGGTGCCCGTCTACAGGTGCCCGGTGAGCCCATGCGCGAGGCAGCCTCGGTCGAGGCACTGGTAAGGGCAGCCACCGGAACCGAGGTACCGATCGCGGTGCTCTTTGACTGGCTGGCGGGTCAACCCACGCCGGCATTGGGCTGGCAGGTCGACCTGTCGCAGCGCGGGCAAGGGCGCCTGCAGGCCCGGCGCCTACAGCCCCCGGCCGAATTGCGCCTCGTGCTGGACAATCGCTGAGAACGCCCACTCGCCACACGGCCCCTCATCACCGCGACCCCTCCACACGCGCATCGTGAAAGCCCTCTATGACGTGCCGGCGCCGGCCAAACTGAACCTGTTCCTGCACGTAACAGGTCGGCGCGCCGACGGTTACCACCTGCTGCAGTCGGTGTTCATGTTGGTCGACTGGCACGACACCCTTCAATTTGAACGGCGCTCGGACGGCCTGATCAGCCGCGAGGACCTGCTCACGCCCCTGCCCGAGGACGACCTGTGCTTGCGCGCGGCCCGGGCCCTGCGAGAGGCCACAGGCTGCAAGGACGGCGTCCACATCGGCATCGCCAAGCGGCTGCCGGCACAAGCAGGCATGGGCGGCGGCTCCTCAGACGCGGCCAGTTGCCTGCTGGCCCTCAACCGCCTATGGGGCCTGGGCCTGCCCCGCGCCGCGCTCGAGCGCATTGGCCTGGCGCTGGGCGCGGATGTTCCCTTTTTTCTGCGTGGGCGCAACGCCTGGGTCGAGGGCATCGGCGAACGCATCAGCCCTGTGAGCCTGCCCCCGGCGCGCTTCCTCGTCGCCAAGCCGGCTCAGGGCTTGGAAACCGCGCGCATCTTCGGTGACGCGCAGCTTTCGAGGTCCACTGAGCCTGCTATACTCTCGCGCTTTGCTGCGGACCCATACGGCTTTGGCCATAACGATCTGCAGGTGGTGGCCGAAAAGCTCTGCCCCGACGTCCAAAAGGCCCTGGCCTGGGTGTCCGATCAGAGTGAACGCTTTGCAAAAAGCTCGAGTGGAGCGGCAAAGTTGAAGGCCCGGATGACCGGTTCAGGTAGCGCGGTGTTTGCCAAGCTGCCGGACGATGCAACCGAGACCACCGCCGACATCGCCAGCCCCCCACCGGGCTGGCAGGTAGAAGTTTGTAGCAATTTGGTGGCCCATCCCCTGGTGGAGTGGGCCTCCAGCGACGATTGATCGGTGGGTGGCTGAAAAGCCGTCCTCCTGTGTAGGGGAGTCGCCAAGTTGGTAAAGGCACCGGATTTTGATTCCGGCATGCGAGGGTTCGAGTCCTTCCTCCCCTGCCAAATGACATAGGTAGCGGTCCGGACAGAAGTATCTGTCCGGTACAGCCACCTTCTGAGCCGAAGCACTGGCATGAGCGGAGCTCCGGAAGTTCTCTTGTTTCCGTTCTTGACGCTCCTCTCGTCGATTTTGGCGGTCGCTCACAGGCAAACCTGGATCTAGTTCGCTGGCTACCCACATGCAGGCTGCTCACACCCCCGACTTCATGGTGTTCACCGGCAACGCCAATCCGGCGCTGGCCGCAGAGATCGCCGGTCACCTGGGCATCACGCTCGGCGCGGCCAGCGTGGGCCGCTTCTCCGACGGCGAGGTGACGGTCGAACTCAACACCAACGTTCGCGCCCGCGACGTGTTCGTGATCCAGTCCACCTGCGCCCCCACGAACGAAAACCTGATGGAATTGCTGATCATGGTCGACGCGCTCAAGCGCGCCTCGGCCGAACGCATCAGCGCCGTGATCCCCTACTTCGGCTACGCCCGGCAAGACCGCCGCCCGCGCTCCTCACGCGTGCCGATCTCGGCCAAGGTGGTGGCCAACCTGCTGCAGACCGTGGGCGTCTCGCGCGTCCTCACCATGGACTTGCACGCCGACCAGATCCAGGGCTTCTTCGACATTCCGGTCGACAACATCTACGCCTCGCCGGTGCTACTGTCGGACCTGCGCCAGAAGAACTACGCCGACCTGATGGTCGTCTCGCCCGACGTCGGCGGCGTGGTGCGTGCACGCGCCTTGGCCAAGCAACTCAGTTGCGACCTGGCCATCATCGACAAGCGCCGGCCCAAGGCCAATGTGAGCGAGGTGATGCACGTCATCGGCGACATCGAGGGCCGCAACTGCGTCATCATGGACGACATGATCGACACCGCCGGCACCCTGGTGAAGGCGGCTGAAGTGCTCAAGGAGCGCGGCGCCAAGAAGGTCTACGCCTATTGCACGCACCCCATCTTCTCGGGCCCTGCCATCGAACGCATCGCCAAGGGCACCGCGCTCGACGAGGTGGTTGTCACCAACACCATCCCCCTGACTGACGCCGCACACGGCTGCACCAAGATCCGCCAGCTGTCGGTGGCACCCCTGGTCGCCGAGACGATCCAGCGGATCGCCAAGGGCGAGTCGGTCATGAGTTTGTTCTCAGACCAGGAGAACCTGTTCTGAGACTTCCCGGCCCGCCTGACAAGGCAGGCCTTCCCCGCCGGCGGGCCTGCAAGGGTACGCCGGCTTTTTCAACCCGGGTCACACTGGTCGCGGTGGGCCCTTCCGGAGTAAGTTATGAAATTCGTCGCTTTTGAGCGCGCCAAGCAGGGTACGGGTGCGAGCCGCCGTCTGCGCATCACGGGCCGCACGCCCGGTATCGTCTACGGTGGCACGGGTGAACCCCAGACCATCGAACTGGACCACAACGCGCTGTGGCACGCCCTGAAGAAGGAAGCCTTCCACGCCTCCATTCTCGAAATGGAAATGGACGGCAAGTCCAGCCAGGTCCTGCTGCGTGACGTGCAGTACCACCCCTTCAAGCAGCTCGTTTTGCACGTCGACTTCCAGAAGGTCGACGCCAACACCAAGCTGCACATGAAGGTGCCGCTCCACTACGTGAACGCCGAAGAGTCCCAGGCCGTCAAGTTCGAGGCCTGCGTGGTCAACCACGTGATCGCCGAACTGGCCATCACCTGCCTGCCCGCCGACCTGCCCGAGTTCATCGAGGTCGACCTGTCCAGCCTGAAGAAGGGCATGAGCCTGACCCTTGGCGACATTCAACTGCCCAAGGGCGTGTCCGCCGTGACCCACGGAAAAAAGAACCCGGTGCTGGTGTCGGTGGTGTCCACCGTCGCCGAAGAAGCGCCGGCCGCCGAAGCCGCCCCGGCTGCCGACGCCAAGGCCGCTGCAAAGCCTGCTGCCAAGCCCGCAGCCAAGAAGTAAGCGCGCCGCGCTTGCTGTGGAAGGCTCGCCACGCGCGGGCTTTTTCCCCAAGGCCCGCTTTGAGCGGGCCTTTTCATTTGCGCCAGCAGCAGCCGGGGCAGACCTGCCGACCGACTCGTTTCTAATAGCACCCCATGATCAAGCTCTTCGTTGGCCTGGGCAACCCAGGCACCGAGTACGAGGCCACGCGGCACAACGCGGGCTTCTGGTGGGTCGACGGCCTGGCCCGAGACCTCGGCCTGCACCTGAACTCCGACCGCGCCTACCACGGCCTGGTGGCTCGAGGCAGCGTGAAGGGTCAGAACGTCTGGCTGCTCGAGCCGCAGACCTTCATGAACCTCTCGGGCAAGTCGGTGGCGGCGCTGGCGCGCTTTTTCAAAATCGCGCCAGAGGAGATTTTGGTGGTGCACGACGAGCTCGACGTGCCGCCCGGCCAGGCCAAATTGAAATTCGGTGGCGGCCACGGCGGCCACAACGGACTGCGCGACATTCACGCACAACTGGGCAGCAGCGACTACTGGCGCCTGCGCATCGGCATCGGCCACCCGGGCGACAAGAACGAGGTGGCCGACTACGTGCTGCGCAAGCCCTCACCGGATCACCGCACGCTGATCGAAGAGTGCGTGGCCCGCACGCTCAAGGCAGCGCCCGACCTGCTGGCGGGCGAGATAACACGCGCCACCAGCACGGTGCACACGCATAAGCCGCCTCGGCCGAAGCCGCCGAGGCCGGAGGGAGTTTGAACGAAAGAGGGCGCTAGAGACTTGTTAGTCAGGCAGGGGGAGGCGCTGCCTGCGCGGTCAGCCGAAGGTACTTCTGCATCAAGGTCTCCCGGCTCTCCACCCGCTCGGGGTTGACCGGGATGCAGGCCACCGGGCAGACCTGCACGCACTGGGGCTCGTCGAAGTGGCCCACGCACTCGGTGCACTTATCCGGGTTGATTTCGTAGATCTCGGGGCCCAGAAAGATCGCCTCGTTGGGGCACTCGGGCTCGCACACGTCGCAGTTGATGCACTCGTCGGTGATCATGAGGGACATGGGGGAAGCTCCGTAGCGGTAGGCCTGCGCGTGCGGGAAAGCGCCCAGAGGGCGCCTGCCGATGATCTGGCATTATCCGCCGCTGCATGGCCTTGTTTCTCGTCAAACGCCTCATCACCCTGCTGGCCACATTGGCGGGCACCTCGGTGGTGGTCTTCGTGGTGCTGGAGGTGCTGCCCGGCAACGCGGCGCAGATCCTGATGGGCCCGGACGCCTCGCCCGAGGCAGTGGCCGCCCTGGCCACCAAGCTGGGGCTGGACCAGCCCGCCCTCACCCGCTACTTCCACTGGATCGCCGGCCTGCTGACCGGCGACCTGGGCCTCTCGTACGCCTACAGCTCGCCAGTGAGCGAGCTGGTGCTCGAGCGTCTGGCGCTCACGGTGCCACTGGCGGTACTGGCGATGTCGCTCACCATCGTGCTGGCGCTCTCGGCTGGCATCTACGCCGCGGCCCGCCACAACAAGCTGGGCGACGTCGGTCTCATGGGCCTGAGCCAGATCGGTATTGCCATTCCCAATTTTTGGTTCGCCATTTTGCTGATCCTGCTGTTTTCGGTGCAGCTCAAATGGTTTTCCGCCGGTGGCTTTCCGGGTTGGGAGGAGGACTGGGTCGACGCCCTGCGCGCGCTGATACTGCCCGCGCTGTCGCTGGCGGTGGTGCAGGCAGCCATTCTGGCGCGCATCACACGCTCGGCGGTGCTCGAGGTGCTGCGCGAAGACTTCGTGCGTACCGCACGCGCCAAGGGCGCCTCGCAGCGGCGCGTGCTCTGGGGCCATGTGCTGCGTAACGCGATGGTGCCGGTGGTTACCGTGATGGGCCTGCAGTTTGCCGAGCTGCTGGCGGGTACCATCGTGGTCGAGAGCGTGTTCTACCTGCCGGGTCTGGGGCGCCTCATCTTCCAGTCCATCGCCAACCGCGACCTGATCGTGGTGCGCAACTGCGTGATGCTCTTGGCGGCGATGGTGGTCATCGTCAACTTCCTGGTCGATCTGCTCTACGCCGCGATCGACCCCCGGGTGAAGGCGAGCGACATATGAGCGCTGCCCATTTCATGTGCGGAAAAGCGCGGCCCGACGCAGGAGCGAGGTCATGATGAGCCTGCGCCAACGCGCCCTGGGTCACCCGAGCTTTGTCATCGGCGCCGTCCT